>CAJTYO010000001.1:0-20014 GCA_910584045.1 uncultured Oscillospiraceae bacterium
CCCTGGAGGCCGGCGGCCGGGGCTGCATCACCGTGGCGGTGGCCTGCTCCATGGCGGGCATCGTGGCCGGGTGCATCACGGTGACGGGTCTGGCCTCCAAACTGGTCAGCGCTGTGGTAAACATCAGCCGTATGATTCCCAACGAATCTCTTGCCATGTTCATCGCCCTTTTTCTCACCATGCTGTGCTGCATTGTGCTGGGCATGGGCGTGCCCACTACGGCCAACTACTGCATCATGGCCTCCACCTGCGCCCCCATCCTGATCACCCTGGGCATCGGGAAGATCCCCGCCCACTTCTTCGTGTTCTACTTCGGCATTGTGGCGGACATTACGCCCCCCGTGGCCCTGGCGGCCTACGCCGGCAGCGCCATCGCCAAGTCCAACCCCATGAAAACGGGCATCAACGCCACCAAGCTGGCCATAGCGGCCTTTATCGTGCCCTACATCTTCGCCTTTAACCCGGCGATGCTTCTGGTGGACACCAACATCCTCCAGGTGGGGCAGATCGTGGTCACATCCCTGGTGGGCCTCTTCGGCGTGGCGGCGGCGCTGAACGGCACGCTGTTCCGAAAGATGAGCCCCATCTTCCGCATCATTCTGGCGGCTGGCGGTCTGTGCATGATGTTCCCGGACACTCTCACCGATCTGGTGGGTCTGGCGGTCGTAGGCGGCATGTGCCTTTACGAGTACGTGTCCGCAAAAAAAGCCCGCGCATAAAACGGCGCACGAAAGCTTCTGCATCTCCCTATTTGTCCCCTAACCCCCTATATGTCAAAAGGGCGTGAAATCAGACGGTTTCACGCCCTTTTGCTGGATTTTTTGTCAATTTATAACCATACAACCCTTGTATTTGCGCTTGAAATAATATAAAATAGAAATAGAGGCTTATACGGCGCTGGTATACCGCGTCTTTACAAGTACGGAAAAGGGAGATATCCGCGTCACGGTCTCAACTTTAAGAAAAAAGAGGGAAAAATCATGAGGAGAAAACTTCTATCCCTGGCCTTAGCTCTGTGGATTTGCCTGGGGCTGAGCATCCCCGCCTTGGCCAGCGAGGCGGAAACGCCCCCCACCTACGAGGAAGCACTGCGCTTGATCTCCCTGAGCGTCGATCCGGACGTGGACAAGGATACGCAGGGGTTCGAGGAATCCCTGGATCTGCGCGGCGAGGACGGGGAGCCGATTGGAATTTCCATGGGCGGCTTTTACCAGGTTCCTCTGGATTCCACCTTCCAGATCGGCAACATATCGAACCGCAGCGACTGTTTCGTATTTGTTGCGCGGATGCTCTACGAAAACGACGGGACCGGCGCGTATCACCAGGTGAAGAACTGGGGCGGCTTCTTTACGAAGGATGGCGATCTGGCCGCATATCCCGCCGGAACCTCGGTCAGCTTCTCGGTGGGCTCCGCAAAGTTCGCCGGACGGGATCTGGTCCTGCGGATTTCCTGCATTATCGCCTTTTATCGACAGGATGGCGATCCGACGCTGTATCCCTTCATGGTGGACTTCCGCTTTGATACGGACGGGGAGCCCGCCGACCAGCAGCCCACGCCCGCAGAGACCCCCGAGCCCACGGAGGAGCCTCAGACCCCCTCCGTGCCTCCCGCCTCCGCCGCCGTCCCCACCTCCGCCGCCGTCCTGGTCAACGGCGAGCAGAAGGCCTTTGATGCCTACAGCATCGACGGCAGCAACTATTTCAAGCTCCGGGATCTGGCATACGTCGTCAATGGCACAGACAAGCAGTTCCAGGTGGGCTGGGACGGCGAGGCCAACGCCATCTCCCTGACCTCCGGCGAGGCCTACACCCCTGCGGGCGGCGAGATGGAGGTCAAGAGCGGCGGCAAACAGACCGCCAAACCCACCTCCTCCAAAATCATCCTGGACGGCAAGGAGGTATCCCTCACCGCCTATGAGATTGGCGGAAACAACTATTTCAAGCTCCGAGACATCGGCCAGACCTTCGACTTCGGCGTCGGTTGGGACGACGCCAGCCGGACCATCACAATTGACACGTCGGTCGGATATACCGCTTAACAGCACAAAATGGGAGGGCCGCCCCAGGGCCGGCCCTCCTTTTTTGTGCAAAGTCAACAAAAGCGTCTGAAAGTTTTCTGTCATATAACCGAAGAAAATGTCCTTGCAATTTTCCGTCATCGGGCGTATCATAACAGTATATTGAATGTATACATTTGGAGGTATTTTTGTGGCGGTCATTTTGAGAGAAAAAGCGTACCGAACTATCAAGGACCGGATTGTCAGCGGACAGTACCGCCCCGGCCAGCCGCTGAACGAAAAGGAGATCATCCAGGAGCTGCAAATCAGCCGTACCCCCTTTCGGGAGGCAATCAACGCCCTGAACGAGGAAAATCTGGTGCAGATTTTCCCCAACCGAGGTATTTTCGTCCGGGAGCTGACCCTGCGGGACGTGTCGGACGGCTTTGAGATCCGCCTCCTTCTGGAGCCCTACGTGGTGCAGCTGGCCTGCAAGCGCATCTCCAGAGACGGTCTGGAGGAGCTGATCCGCCGCAATGAGTCCCTGCGCCGGGACGACTACCAGGGGATGAAGGAGGAGGACGAGTACCTCCACGAGGCCCTGCTGCAATACGTGGACAACCGCCAGCTGGTGCGGATTATGAAGAATCTCTATGAATACAACCGATTCCAGAATGTCTACTACGACATGGGCGGCTCCGAGGCGGTCCACAGCCAGCGCCTGGACTCTCTGGTGGAGTCCATCCATGAGCACACCCTGATTTTACAGCGGATGCATCAGGGAGACGCTTCCGGCGCATCGGAGATGGCCCGGGAGCACATTGTCAACGCCCGCCGCCGCGCCGGCAGCATCATGCTCTGATTCTTTTTCTTGAAGCAGTGTCAAAAAGCATTTTAACCTTATTGGGGAACCGTATCCGCATTCATTTCACCAGACCCGCCGCTCCGCCCCTCGGGGCGGAGCACTCTCCGGGCTTCAAATGTATACTTTAAATATATTTTTACCCGTTCAGTTCTCCCTCGGCCGCCGGAGCTTGGGGGACAAACTATATACATACCGCATCAATAGCGCCGTTGGGCGTTATTAATAAAAATCTGAAAGGAAGAACACGAATGAAAAAGCTAGTAAGTCTCTTGACGCTCCTTGCGCTGCTCCTCTCCCTTGCCGGCTGCGGCGATAACGGCGCAAAGCAGCCGGACGAGCCGAAGGACCCGCCCGCCCCCAGCACCGTGCAGCCCGATGACAAGGAGCCCGCCGACGCGCCGGCAGAATCCTTCGATACCAAGTACACCTGGTCTCTCTCCACCACCTACGCCACCGGCTCCCCCATGGTGGACGGCTATTTCACCTTCGCCCAGCTTCTCAGCGACTATACCGACGGCGCTATTGACCTGCAGGTCTTCCCCGACGGCACCCTTTACGGTGAGACCGACGCCATCATGGCTGTCAAGGGCGGCGAGCTGGAGTTCACCGGCAGCGGTCCCATCGCCATCACCACCCACATGGAGGAGTACGGCTTCATCACCGCCCCCTTCATGATCACCTCCTGGGACCAGATGGAGCAGCTGTGGAGCAGCGAGCTCATCGGGAAGGCCCTGGACGCCATGGAGACCAGCTACAACACCAAGAACGTGGGCGGCCTGTCCTACCGCGGCTTCCGCAACACCTCCTGCAGCAAGCCCGTGACCAATGTGGACGACTTCCAGGGCGTGCTGCTGCGCATGAACACCAACGCGGTGATGAACGCCGTGTTCAACGGCATCGGGGCAGTGTGCGTGCCCATCTCCCTCAACGAGCTCTACAGCTCCCTCCAGAACGGCGCGGTTCAGGCCTCCGAGGGCCCCTGGGAGCAGATGGTGACCTATAACCTCTACGAGGTGCAGGACTACATTATGGAGACCCGGCACCTGGCGGATTCCACCTGCATCTGGATGGACAACGCCCTGTACGATTCCCTGCCCGCCCACTACCAGGCTGCGGTGGACCGCGCCGCCCAGGAGGCCGCCGCCTCAATTCAGGAAAACTGCACCGCCCAGGAGGCGGACTACCTAAAGACCATGCAGGACAAGGGCTGTGAGCTGGTGGAGTGCGATATCTCCGGCTTCATCGCCAACGCGGAGACCGCCTGGAACGATCTGTTCGCCTCCACCTGGACGGTCACAACTCTGGACGAGGTCCGGTCAATGGCGGGCATCGCATAAGTCTGATATCCCCGGCGGGGGGATGGGGCCATCCCCCCGCCCTCCTTCCAACGACTATCACACGGAGGAAATCCCATGAAAGCAAGACTGATGCGCGGCTTTGCCCGCTTTGAGACCGGCGTCACAGTCGTCAACGGCGTACTGCTGCTGGTAATATTGCTGCTGATTCTGGTCCAGGTATGCGCCCGGAAGCTGGGGGTGTCCCTCTCCGGCACCGAAGAGCTGGCCAGATTCTCCTATGTCGTCTACACCTTCCTGGCCTGGCCCATCGCCAATCTATATGGAACCAATATCGCCATCACCATGCTGCTCGACAAGTTCACCGCAAAAATCCGTCTGGCGCTGCTGGTCGTCTATCAGGTTTTGATGGCGGGCTTCACCGGGGCGGCCGCCTACAGCGCCTGGCTGCAGGTCGGGGTGCAGACGGGGGTCAAGGCCCCCTCCAACAGCTGGTTCGAGATGCAGTGGCTGTACGCGGTGGTCCTTGTCAGCCTGGCGCTGTGCGTGGTGTTTAACCTGGTCCGGGGCGTTTTCCTGCTCACCGGGGACATGGTCTACGTCACCCAGGAGGAGCAGAACGAGAAGCTGCTGGAGGCGGACCGGGAGGCCGCGGAGGCGGCGGGAGAGGAGGAGAGCCTATGAGCCCGATGTGGGGACTTGTTCTGCTGCTGGCGCTGTTTCTGATGGGCATCCCGGTGGCCTACTCGCTGGGGCTGTCGGCCCTGTTTATCATGACGTGCAGCGGCGGCGTCAAGTGGGCCACCGTCTGCGGACAGATGGTGGCGGGCATTAACAGCTTTACGATTTTGTCGGTGCCCCTGTTTCTGCTGGCAGGGAATCTGATGAACCGCTGCGGCGTGACGGACCGGCTGTTCCGGTTTGCTCGGGTGCTGGTGGGCTGGCTGCCCGGCGGACTGGGACACGTGAACGTACTGGCCAGCTTCATCTTTGCCGGAATGTCCGGTACGGCCATCGCCGACGCCAGCGGTTTGGGCCGGATTGAGATCAAGGCCATGGAAGACGCGGGGTACGACAAGGACTTCTCCTGCGCCATCACCAGCGCCTCCAGCACCCTGGGCCCCATCATTCCCCCCAGTATGCCCCTGGTGGTCTACGGGACCATCTCCGGCGCATCCATCGGCGCGCTGTTTCTGGCGGGCGTGATTCCGGGGGCAATCATGGCCCTGATGATGATGGGCCTGGTGACCGTCATTTCGATCCGCCGGAAGTACCCGAAGGATGCGCTGCCCGGCTTCCGGCAGCTTCTGCGGGCCTGTAAGGAGGGCTTTCTGCCCTGCCTGACGCCGGTCATCATCCTGCTGGGCATCTACACCGGCATCTTCACGCCCACGGAGTCCGCGGCCATCGCCGTGGTCTACGCCGCCGTGCTGGGCCTTTTCGTATACCGCGAGGTGGACTTCAAGGGCATCTGTGAGGTGGTCCGGCAGACCATCGGGGACTCCGTGGGTCTGTGCGCCCTGGTGGCCACCTCCAACCTCTTCGGCACGGCCCTGGTCCGGGCCAGAATTCCCCAGACCATCACCGCCTCGGTCATGGGCGGCATAGACCACGAGGTGGTCTTCCTGCTGCTGGTGGTCGTCATGCTGCTGGTGGTGGGCATGTTTATGGAGACGGTGTCCGCCATCGCCATCCTGACGCCCATCCTGGTTCCCATTGCCACCAGCCTGGGGGTGGATCTGGTCCACCTGGGCATCGTCATGGTCCTCACGCTGATGATCGGCGTACTGTCCCCGCCCTTCGGCGTGGTCCTCTTCGCGGTCAACCGGGTGGGGGAGATCCCCATGGCCCGCCTGATCCGGGCGCTGATCCCCTGGTTCGTTCTGCTGATCGGCAGCCTGCTGGTCGTCACCCTGGTTCAGGAGACCTGCACCTGGCTCCCCAGCCTGGCCAATCTGGGCGGATAGTCCGGACATCTATACGGAAGGAAGCGATCACAATGAAAATCTTTCTCGGCGGCCTGCACATGGAGGCCAACTCCTTCTCTCCGGCGAAGGCCGGCTGCGCCGCCTTCACCACCTGGCTGGAGGGGGAGGCGCTGGAGACCATGCGGGGCACGTCCCTGGAGCTGGGCGGGGCCTACGCCCGATTTGACCAGGAGGAGGACCTGACCCTGCTCCCGGGCTTCTTCGCCCAGGCCTGCGCCGCCGGTCCGGTCCGGGCGGAGGATTTCACCCGGATGAGCGAGAAGCTGTTCGCCTCAGCCCGGGAGGCCGGGGAGGTGGACGGCGCGCTGTTGGTGCTCCACGGGGCCATGCAGAGCGAGACGCTGGACGACTGCGAGGGGTATCTGCTCACCCGCCTGCGGCAGATCTTTGGGGAGAGGGCCTTCCTCTGCGCGTCATTTGACCTCCACGCCATGATGACGGAGGAGATGATGGCTGCGCTGGATGGCTGCGCCGGGTACCACACCTATCCACATGTGGACCACTACGATACGGGCTATCGGGCCGCCGGCCATCTGCTGTCCCTGCTGCGGAGCCCGCAGAGGCCTCGGAAATTCCTGAAGCGCATCCCCATGATTATGTCCTGCGAAAACTCCAACACCATTGACAGCCCCATGGTCCGGGAGGTGGAGCGGCTCAAAGCGCTGCTGGCCCGGGAGGAGGTGCTGTCCGGGTCCCTGTTCCTCACCCAGCCCTGGCTGGACGCGCCGGACCTGGGGTGCAGCGCCGCGCTGTTCCTCCGCGAGGACGCCGGCGGGGAGGCCGAGGCGGAGGCCCGGGCGATTCTGGACCACATCTGGTCCAACCGGCAGTCCTTCTACCCGCCCATGCCGGACATCCATGAGGCCCTGGAGCGGTGCAGAAGCCTGCCCAGGCCCGTATGCCTGGTGGACTACGGAGACGTGCCCAACGCGGGCAGCACCGGGGACGGCACCGTGGTGCTCCGGGCACTGCTGGAGGCGGAGCTGGACTGCTCCTCCGTGGTGGTGGTGGCCGACCGGGAGAGCACCCGCCGTGCCGCCGCGCTGGGGGTAGGCGCGAAGGCGGATTTCTCCATCGGCGGGAACGGAGCCGCGGGGGCCTTCAACCAGCGCCTGTCCGTCACAGCCCAGGTTCTGGCCGTCAACGACCAGCCCTTCGTCCACCTGGGGCCGGCCCAGCGGGGCTTTGTCAGCCGCCCCGGCCTGCGGGCGCTGCTCAGGTGCGGTTCGGTATACATCATCCTGTGCGAGAGGGTGTGCATCTCCCACGACAGGAACATGCTGCTGACTATGGGTTTGGACCCCGCAGATATGGGCATTATCGCCATGCGGGCCACCCACTCGTTTATGTCCTGTTACGAAGGGGTAATGGGCTCCTGGCTGTACGCCGACACGCCGGGCTGCTCAGCCAGAAATCTGAAATCCCTTCCCTACCGGCGCTGCCGGAGACCCATCTATCCTCTGGACGATTTTGACGCCGCAGAAGGCGAAAGGAGATCCTGCCATGCAGAAGAACAAGGCCCTGTTTGATCGGGCAAAAAACTATTATATCGGCGGCGTGGACGCCGCCAACCGCTTCCACAGCGTGCTGGGCGCGCCGCTGT
Organism: uncultured Oscillospiraceae bacterium; assembly: GCA_910584045.1. Classification (GTDB taxonomy): domain Bacteria; phylum Bacillota; class Clostridia; order Oscillospirales; family Oscillospiraceae; genus Pelethomonas. The sequence goes on from CAJTYO010000001.1 coordinate 7,749, forward strand.
ACCTGGAGCGGGTCCAGGGCAGCCGGCTGTACGACGTGGACGGAAAGGCGTACCTGGATTTTCACACCTCCGCCGGGGCGGCCCTGTTCGGCTATGGCCACCCCCGGCTGATGGAGGCCGCGCGGCAGGCCCTGGACCGGGGGGCGGTCATGAACTTCGACACGGAGGACCACCTGCGCCTGGCCGAGCTGATGGGCCGGATGATCCCCTGCGCCCAGCGCATCCGCCTGGGCAACACGGGTACGGAGGTGACCCAGGCGGCCATCCGCCTGGCCCGAGGGTACACCGGACGGGATCTGTGCGTGCGCATGGAGGGACATTTCCACGGGATGCACGAGCTGATCTGGTACAACCACAACGCCAAGGCGGACATGGCCGGGGACGGCGAGGTGGCCACCCTGCCGGACACAGCGGGGGTGCCCAAGTGCTTCCGGGATGTGGTGAAAAACGTGCCCTTTAACGACATCGCCGTTCTGGAGCGCATCTGTGAGAAGTACCGGGGGCAGATCGCCTGCATCATCATGGAGCCGGTGAGCTTCAACTGCGGCTGCTATCCGGCGCGGAAGAGCTACCTGGAGCAGGTCAGGACGCTGTGCGACCGGGAGGGCATTGTGCTCATCTTCGACGAGGTGATCTGCGGCCTGAGAATGCGGCCGGGGACGGCCCAGGGGTACTACGGCGTTACGCCGGACCTGGCCACCTTCGCCAAGGCCATCGGCGGCACCTTCCCCATCGCGGCCCTGTGCGGGAAGAAGGAGATCATGGAGTGCCTGGCCCCGGTGGGAAAGGTAGGCATGAGCGGAACGTACACCGGCTCCCTCATGGCCGTGCTGGCGGCCATACAGTGCTTTGAGATGGCGCTGGAGCCGGATTTTTACGACAACATCGAGCGGAAGGCGGAGCAGCTGTACGGCGGCATCAATCGGCTCTTCCAGCGGCACGGGGTCAAGGGACACTGCCGGGGCATGGGCGCCCGGTTCGGCATGTATTTCGGCGTGGAGGACCCGGAGACGGATCTGGACTGGCGGCAGGTCTGCGAGGCCTACGACGTGGAGAAGAATCGCCGCTTCGTGGGGATGGCGCTGGAAGAGGGGCTCTATTTTGTGGACCCCGGCCGGGGACCCGCGCCCAGTCACTGCGGATTCGGCATCCAGCACACCGAGGAGGACCTGGCACTGGCGCTGGAAAAAATGGACGGGATCTTTGCCCGGCTCAAGTAGGTTTTGGCGCTGTGCCGCCCCGCCCCCGTTCCCGGGGGCGGGGCTCTCCGTTTTTTGCCGTATGCAGTTGTCAAGGTGCGCTCTGTGCGGTCTTCCTGATTGATCCGCCGCACGCGGCCTAGCGCTCGGCCTGGCTGCACTTACTTTTGGGCCTGGTTACCACGGTGGTTAGTGCTCCCTACATAAATGGGCGGAAAAGGCCCAAAGTTGCACGCAAACGTGCAACCGTTTTGAATTGTTCACAGAATGTTCATATATTGCGCCGCGAGTGTATTGCCGGGAGGGGCCGGGTTTTTCTGAATGCCTCTTTGGTTTTCGAAAAAGCTATGCGGTTTTGGGGTAACCCGACCGTTTTTGGGGAAAACCATGCGATTTTGCGGAAACCCGCGCGGTTTTGAGGAAACCCAGCCGGTTTTCCGCCTCCGGGAGAAACCGAGGCACAGGGCGGGGCCCGGCGCTGCGAATATAATCCCTTTTCAGATTGGCGTTGCCAAAAGCCGCTCTGTCAAACCGAACGTCAAAACATCTAAAGCCGCTATCCCCTGCTGATGGATGACTGTCCGATAAACCGGAATTGGTCAGTCTGTTGTTGCTGTCACACTAACCACACGGACAGTCTGTCCATTAATGGTTCCACTTAGATAACAACCACTGATTGTATCACCTGCTTTCAGTTCTTCGTCCAAACCAGCAGTTTCAAACATAATGCTTTGGGGCAGTTTCTTGGCGAGGAAACCTGTATCCTGCCCGGTTACGGCTGCATAGGCAATGCCGTCCTCAACTCTGTTAATGGTCGCTTCAAAGCCGATTTCTCCACCGGCTTTATCAACAGAGAGAAATGCCGCAACTACAGCCGCTATACATACCATAACTGCTAAAAGGATCATTACTTTCTTCTTCACACAATCACACTCCTTCGTCAAATCAGCGTTTGTCGAATTGAGTATAGCGCATAGCTTCTGTTATATCAATGCGTTTTGGCAGAAACTATCGAAGTGATATCCCAGCAACACTTTTCTTAAAAGGGACTAAATATATGAGAGCTTGCAGTCCGAGAAAAAATGTGATACACTGAAATCCACAACCGCCCCGGCGGGGACGGGGCGGAGAAATAAGGAGACCCCCTATGAAAATGCTATTTAAACAGCGCTTTTTCTCCTGGTTCGACAGCTATGACATATACGACGAGACGGGCGGCATCCTCTTTACCGTGGAGGGGAAGCTCAGCTGGGGCCACTGCCTGCACATTCTGGACGCGCATGGACAGCACATCGGAACCGTGCAGGAAAAGGTGCTGTCCTTCCTGCCCCAGTTCGAGCTGTACGCCTACGGGGACTATCTGGGGTGCCTGAAAAAGGAGTTCACTTTCTTCACGCCCCGGTTCGTGTTCGACTGCAGCGACTGGCAGGTGGAGGGCAGCTGGACGGAGTGGGACTACTCCATCACCAGCCCCAGCCAAGGACTGGTGGCCGTCATCGGCAAGGAGCTGTTCAACTGGACGGACACCTATGTCATCGACGTGGAGGACCAGTCCAACGCCCTGTGCGCCCTGATGGTGGTGCTGGCCATCGACGCGGAGAAGTGCGGCAAGGGTTAGGAGGTACGAAAGATGAAGATTCCACCCATTGAGACGGAGCGCCTGTACCTGCGGGGCTTTACGCCGGAGGACGCCCGCTTCGCCCTGAGCATCTGGAACGACCCGGAGATGGGGGAGTACCTGATGGACGAGGCCATGGAGACCATTGACGAAGAGTACCTGCAAAAGATCGAGAAGCTGGGCGAGGATGAGGAATGCTGCTACCTCATCGCCGAGGACAGGGACGCGGGGACGCGGATCGGCACCTGCAGCTTTCTCCCGGAGGGGGATGTGTACGATCTTGCCTACTGTGTCCACAGGGACTTCTGGCGGCAGGGCTACGCCACCGAGATGGCGGGCGGCATGATCGGCTGGGCCAGGGAGCAGGGCGCGAAGAAGGGCACCATCCTCATATTCAGCGAGAACCCCGGCTCCAACGCCATCGCCCGGAAGTTCGGTTTCCGGATCGTGGAGACAAAGGCCGTCAAAAAGCGGGGCAGCGACAGGGAATTTCTGGAATATAAGTATGAATTGGAACTGTAAGCCCCCCTCCATTCCCGCCATGACGAAAGGAGCGTAACCGCCATGGAGCATCCTTTAGCGGACCGCATCCGGCCGCAGAGTCTGGACGAGGTTGTCGGACAAAGGCATCTGCTGGGCGGGAACGCCCTGCTGCGCCGGTTCATTGAGAAGGGAACCGACGCAAACATGGTCTTTTACGGACCATCCGGCACCGGGAAGACCACCATCGCCAACATCATCGCCAAGCGCACCCACCGGACCCTCTACAAGCTCAACGCCACCACCGCCTCCCTCCAGGACGTGAAGGGCATTATCGGGGACGTGGGCACGCTGATGGCCCCCGGCGGCGTGCTGCTGTATCTGGATGAGATACAGTACTTCAACAAAAAACAGCAGCAGTCCCTGCTGGAATTTATGGAGAACGGGTCCATTACCCTCATCGCCTCCACCACGGAAAACCCCTACTTTTATGTCTATGCCGCCCTCCTCAGCCGGAGCACGGTGTTCGAATTTAAGCCCGTCACCGCCGCCGACGTGCGCCCCGCCGTGGAGCGGGCGCTGGCGCTGGTGCGGTCGGAGAGCCCTCTGCCCCTCAGCTGGGAGGAGGGGGTGCCGGACTACATCGCCCACGCCTGCGGCGGAGACGTGCGCAAGGCCATGAACGCGGTGGAGCTGCTCTATGAGGCGGCCCCGGCGGAGGGGGGCGAGCTGCTGCTGACCATGGCCGACGCGCAGCAGGTGTCCCAGCGCAGCGCCATGCGCTATGACCGGGGGGGCGACGCCATGTACGATTTGGCCTCGGCGCTGATGAAGTCCCTGCGGGGCAGCGACCCGGACGCGGCGCTGCACTACCTGGCCCGGTTTCTGGAGGCGGGGGACCTGATTACCCCCAGCCGCCGGCTGCTGTGCTCCGCCAGCGAGGACGTGGGCATGGCCTATCCCCAGGCTATCGCCATTGTGAAGGCCTGCGTGGACACGGCCATGCAGCTGGGTCTGCCGGAGGCCCAGCTGCCCCTGGGACAGGCGGCGGTGCTGCTGGCCACCGCACCCAAGTCCAACAGCGTGATCAACGCCATTGGCGCGGCCTGGAGCGACGTGAAAAAGGGACGGACAGGGTCCGTCCCCAGGGAGCTGCAGAACGTCCACGCCGACACCACCGGACAGGAGCGGGAGCAGGGCTACCTCTACCCCCACGAGTTCCCGGGCCACTGGGTCCGGCAGCAGTATCTGCCCGACGAGCTGGCGGGCACCGCCTACTACCACTACGGCGACAACAAGACCGAGCAGGCCGCCAGAGCCTACTGGGAGAAGATCAAGGGCGGGGATCAGTAGCGCCAGTTTTCCAGCACGCCGTCGGTGATGAAGTAGCGCAGCTCCCCCGGCTCTCGGAGGGGGCCCAGGTTCTGGATGATCTGAAGCTTGATCTTCCGGGCATCTGGACGGATGGACTTTATGTACACGGAGACCGCATTGCCGGCAGCGGCGTCCTCCCGCCACTCGGCCAGACCCGACAGGTTGGGGGTCAGCTCGATGAATATCCCGTACTCCTTTACGCCCCGGACCACGCCGGAAACCGCGTCGCCGGGGGCGAAAAAGGCCGCGTTCTCCAGCCACGTGCCCAGCAGCTCCTTGTGGGTCAGGTAGAACCGGCAGGCCGCGCTCTCCACGCCGGTGACGGCCACCAGAATGTCCTGGCCCACCCGGAAGCGGTCGGCGGGGTGAGAGATCCGGGAGACCGAGATGTTCTCCAGAGGGATCAGCGACGTGACGCCGCAGCCCAGGTCCACAAAGGCCCCGAAGCGCTCCAGGTGGGTTACGCGGGCGGGAAGCACGGTCCCCGGACCGCCGTGCTCCAGCAGCCAGGCGATAGCCTGCTCCTGCGCCGCGCGGCGGGAGAGGGTTATGCGGGGCCGGCCGCCGCCGTCCACGTCGATGCGGGTGATGGTGAAACAGGTGGGCTTCCCCACCCGGGAGAGGACCGCAATGTCCCGCTCCGCGCCGCTGATGGCCGGGTGGACGGCGTCCAGACGGGGAATGGTCCCCTCGTAGCCGCCGAAGCGGACCGTCAGATCCCGCCGCCCGTCGCAGCGGACCGCCAGGCCCTCCAGAACCGTCTGCTCCTCCAGGGCCTGGCGAAGGGCGCTGAGAGGCTGTCCGTCGGGGAAGAGAGGGCCCGCGCCCTCCGGCAAATATTCGTTTCTGCGCATAGATAACACCGTCCTTGTCTTTCATGCCTTATAGGACAGTGTATGAGGGATATGCTTGACCGTTGAAGAGTGCGAGGTGATTTTCTTGCTGAACCTGAGGCTGAACGACCGCGTGGAGCTGAAAAAACAGCATCCCTGCGGGGGGAAAAACTGGGTTGTGCTGCGGCTGGGGATGGACATTAAGCTGCGGTGCGAGACCTGCGGCCACGAGCTGATGCTGCCCAGAAGCAAGGCGGAGAAGGCCATCAAAAAGATTTTGCGCGAGGAGGCGAGCACGTGAATCAGAAATGGGTCAAAATCATTTCCAGGGCGGTCATCGCCCTGCTGGTCCTCTCCATGCTGGCGGGTCTGGTTTTGCCGATGCTGGGGTAGAAGCCGCTAAAAAAGACAGCGGAGTGGGCGCGGAAAATCCGCGCCCACTCCGCTTAGTTCTCTGGTTATTCTCGGGTGCAAAATAGCATGATCCTAGCGGCCGCCTGGCCGGCGTAATCCAGCCGGAACGTCCGCGCGCCGGTGAAGCGCCGCCTCTATGCTGCTCGCGGCGCTGCAGCGTCCCCTATTTTTCCTCCAATTTTCTGACCAGCGCCTCGCTGGGGGTGACGTAGGCCGTCTGATAGGGGTCGTAGACGACCATCCCCGGCCGCGCCCCGCCGGGCTTTTTTACGTTACGGACCTGGGTGTAATCCACCGCCACCTGTCCCCCCTCCCGCCCCTGGGAGAAGTAGGCCGCCAGAGCCGCCGCCTCCGTCATGGACTGCTCGTCCGGCTCCCGCCCCTCCGCGCACAGGATCACGTGGGACCCGTGAATGCGCTGGGTGTGGAACCAGTAATCGGTCTTGAACGCCTCGCGAACCAGCTGGTCGTTCTGGGTATTGCTCCGCCCCACCAGAATCCGGAAGCCGCCGCTGGAGCGGAACGCACGGGGGCGGCTGGGCCCCCGGCGGGGCTCCTTCTTCCCCGGCGCGGCCCCCTTCAGGTATCCCGCCTCCCGCAGCTCCCGGCGGATATCGGCAAAGTCCTGCTCCGCCTCGGCGCGGCTGAGCTCGTCCAGGACGCTCTCCAGCCAGTCCCGCTCCCGGCGGGCGATGGCCATCTGCTCCGTCAGGCGGAGCTCCGCCGTCTTGGCCTTGTTGTACTGCTTAAAATACTTGGCCGCATTCTGCTGGGGCGTCAGCAGGGGGTCCAGGGGAACGTCCAGCTCTCCGCCCTCCGGGTCGTAGTAGTTCTGGGCCCGCAGCGCGCTCTGTCCCCGCTCCATGCGGTAGAGGTTGGCGGTAATCAACTCGCCGCAGATACGCAGGCGGTCCCGGTCCTGGGTCTGGGCGTACTCCTTCTCCTGGAGAGCCAGCTTCCGCCGGACCCGGTCCCGGGCGGTGGAGGCAGCCCGCTGGAGATCCTGTCCCCGCTGGCGCACCCGCTCAATCCGCTCCCGGGTCTCATAGAACGCGTCCAGCATGGAGGAAAAGCCGTCCCACAGCCGGCCCTCCACGCCCACGCCGTACTGCAGGATGGGAAGATAGGAAAAATCCGACGGCTTCCCATCCCGAGAGAGCATATAGGGCTGGAAATTTCCGCCGCCCACCTCCGCCTGCCAGGCGAAGAACGCCTCCCGCAGCGGGCCGGTCCGGTCCCCCACGGGGCCGTCCCCTCCTCCTCGGTGGGCAATCTCCCGGCACACCAGAGGGGACAGTCCGAAGAAGACGTCCAGAAGAAAGCCGCTGGCCTCCCCCTCCGGGTTGGCTCGGGCCAGCAGGCGGTCGAAGGCCGCCCCGTCCACCGCCAGGGGGTCCGCTTTCTCCTGGGCCGGAGGCACGCGGTAGAAGAGGCCCGGCAGCACTTGCCGCCGCTCGCTCATCTCCATATCCACCCGGCGAAGACAGTCGATAATCCTGTCCTGTCCGTCCAACAGGATCAGGTTGGAATACCGCCCCATGCACTCCACCGCCAGCCGCCGCCGCCCCGGCTCTCCCAGCTCGTCCACCACGTCGAAGCTGAGGATCGCCGCCCGCTCCAGTCCGGGCTGGTCAATGGCGGTCAGCCGGCCGCCGGTCAGGTGCTTGCGCAGCAGCATACAGAACATGGGCGGCGAGGCGGGGTTCTCCCGGGGGGAGGCGGTAAGATGAATCCGCGCCTGGCTGGCCCCGGCGCACAGCAGCAGCCGCTTGTTCCCCCGCAGGGTGAGGATCACCTGATCCCTGGCGGGCTGCTGCACCTTCTCCACCCGCAAACCCAGAATACTCTCCCGCAGCTCCCGGAGCACGCCGGAGAGGCATACAGCGTCAAGTGGCATCTTCTTCCTCCTCCATCATCACGGCGAACAGCCGGTTGATCCGCTCCCTCTCCCCCCGCAGGTACAGCCAGCCCAGCAGGCTCTCCAGAGCCGTGGCCTTCAGATAGTCCGAACGGCTGGCGCTGTGGGGGATGGTATGGACGTGGGCGTTGCGCCCCCGCTTATACACCGCCATCTCCTCCTCCGACAGGAGGGGCAAAATTCTCTCCGCCCGCGCCGCCTGGGCCGGCGCCTTTACCAGCTCCACCGCCGCGCGGTGGAGACCCCTGCCCGTGGCCTTCCCATGGGCGCACAGCCAGGTGCGGACCAGCAGCTCGTACACCGCGTCCCCCAGGTGGGCCAGGCCTATGCTGCTGATGGCCTGTATCTGCCCGTCGTCCAGACGGACGTCAAAATAGTCCTTCATAGCCCCTCTCATTTCCTGTTTTCCTATATCATATCGTCGGCACACGGTTCTGTCAATCCCCTCCTGATCGCCGGCAGCGGGATTTTCCCGGCGGACCTCCGCTCTTTTTGTGTATATTTCCTACAAATAACACTTGCCAACTTTGGTGAAAAGTGCTATATTCAGTCTGCGATAAAAAGATTATTAAAGACAATCGAGGTATCTCTTCATGCAGATTTTAATCTCCCTATCCGCGTCCCTGGTGGGCGGACTGCTTATGTCCCGTCTGGCTAAGAAACTGAACCTGCCCGCCGTCACGGCCTATCTGGTGGCCGGACTGCTGCTGGGGCCCTACTGTCTGGGGGCGCTGCATCTGGCGGGCCTGGGGTTCAGCACGCCGGCGGAGGTATCCAATCTGGACATCATCTCCCAGGTTGCCCTGGGCTTCATCGCCTTTACCATCGGCAACGAGTTCCGCCTGGAGCAGCTCAAGCACATGGGAAAGCAGGCCATCACCGTGGGCGTGGCTCAGGCGGTATTTACCACACTGCTGGTGGACGCGGTCCTGGTGGCCCTCCACTGCATCAATCCCGCCCTCCTCTCCGTCTCCTCCGCCATCACTCTGGGCGCTATTGCGGCGGCCACGGCCCCGGCGGCCACGCTGATGGTGGTGCGCCAGTATAAGGCCGACGGCCCGCTGACCAAGCTGCTGCTGCTGGTGGTGGCCATCGACGACGCTGTGGGCCTGGTGCTGTTCTCCGCCTCCTTCGGCGTGGCCTCCGCTCTGGAGAGCGGGGCCATCAGCCTGACCACCGTGCTGGTGGAGCCGGTGGTGGAGATCGCGCTGTCCCTGGCCCTGGGCGCACTGGCGGGCTGGGTGCTGTTTCGGGTGGAGAAATATTTCTACTCCCGCAGCAAGCGCCTGTCCATCTCCATCGGCTTCGTGCTGCTGACAGTAGGGCTGTCCATGGCGAGGTTTGAGATCGGCGGCATCCACTGCGGATTCAGCCTGCTGCTGGTGTGCATGATGACCGGGACGGTCTTCTGCAACATCTGCGACTTCTCCGAGGAGCTGATGGGCCGGGTGGACAGCTGGACCGCGCCGCTGTTTGTGCTGTTCTTCGTGCTGTCCGGCGCGGAGCTGAATCTGAAAATCCTGGCCAATCCGCTGGTGCTGCTGGTGGGCGCGCTGTATATCATCTCCCGTTCCCTGGGCAAATATCTGGGCGCTTACGCCAGCTGCGCCGCCACCGGGTGCAGCGAGAGCATCACCAAGAACCTGGGCGTTACCCTGCTGCCCCAGGCCGGCGTGGCCCTGGGCATGGCGCTGACCGCTCAGCAGCTCTCCGACGGCGAGGTTGTGCGCAACGTTGTTCTGTTCTCCGTGCTGGTATACGAGCTGGTAGGCCCCGCCCTGACCAAGCGATCCCTGATTGCCGCCGGCGAAATCCGTGAGGAAGGCCGGACCAACGCCCGGAAAAAGAACCAGCCCAAAAAGCCTCTCAAGCTGGGCGGCTGAGCGATTCCACGCGCCGCCGTCTGTATATCGCGAAAGCGGTCCTCCCCGCCGGGAGGGCCGCTTTTTTATAATAGATTCGAACTTACCTGAAACGGCAATAGACAGGGCCGGCGGAATATGGTATAATATAAAATAAATTGGAAAACTGTGGAAGGAACTCGTAAAATTGTGTTCATCAGTCTTTGATCGTTGGATAAAAAATTACTTAAAAGGAGAACAAAACCATGAAGAAAACAAAGAAGCTCGCGTCTCTGTTCCTGGCCATGGTGATGGCTTTCAGCTGTATGGCGATGACCGCCTCCGCCTATGAGGAGAGCGTGGTTCAGCCCAGAATTCCGGCGACATATTGCAGCTACTGTGGTAAAGAAATGACAACCATGGCGACCACGAGAAACCCGGACGGCAGTTATACCACCGCCTATAAGTGCTACAACAGTGGCTGCGGGAAAGGAACTGCATCAATCACGTGGCGGTAAGTAATCATGAAGGTATTCCCAGATGGTTCCTATAGCCGATGGTTTGGGAATAGCAGTCGTTGGAAGCGCGCTCTTTCCTTCTTTCTGCTTCTGACCTGCACGCTGTCTCTCCCTGCCTGCGGGGAGGGACAGCGACCCTCGGACAAGGACGGGGTTTTGATTTATGCTGCGTTGAATCCAGTTTCCTCTTCTGTTCAAAGTTCTATAGATGCATTTAATAAACGTCACACAGATGTACAGATTGAAATACATGATTATTCGCATGATGGTGGATTAGACCGACTTCGGACAGAATTGGTGCTTGGGCAAGTTCCCGACATTATGGAAATGCATTACCTGGGGAAATCCGACGAGCGGACGGAATACGACCCGACTAAAAAAAGCTGGAAAAATCCATATAATGACGTTCTTATACGTCCGGAGGATGAATACTGGATGCCCTACCAGCAGATGGCGCAAAATGGTTATTTGGAGGACCTGTGGCCCTACATCGAAAATGATCCGGATATAGGTCGTGATGGGGTCTTGCAGGCCCCGATGAAGGCAGCCGAGGTAAACGGAAGTCTTTACATTCTTTTTATGGATTTTCGTATCAACACGCTAATGGGGCGTGAGCGCGTGGTGGGAAACCGGTACAGTTGGACCCTGGAAGATCTTTTGGAATCTTTTTCTACTATGCCGGAGGAATCCACCATTCTGCGATACAACACGACAAAAAAAGAAGTTTTTGACAATCTCCTCTGTTTCTCGCTGGAGCGGTTTGTGGACAGAGAATCGTGTACGTGTTCTTTTGACAGTGAGGAATTTCGCGAAATACTGGCGTTTTTATCCTGCTTTCCAGATGAGGCTGACATTGCACAGCCGCAGCAGACGGAGGAGGAGATCATACGGCGGATCAAAAGTGGGAAACAGATGCTGGAAGTCTTTCAAATAAGTATGTTAGAAAAAACAATTTATGGGGACGCTCTATGGGGTGAGAGAGCCGCTTTTGTCGGATACCCGACTGCGGACGGCAGTCCGGGGAATTTTTTTTATCCAATGGGAGATATATTGGCCATGTCCTCCACCTGCGAAAACAAGGATGCGGCCTGGGACTTTATCCGTAAGCTGGTCAAGCCATACCGCAAGCGAAACAGTCCCAATAGTACCATAATACCTTTTGTCAGTATTCCGGTCAACCGGCATGATTATGAACTGGAGATATGGGGGGAATTTGTGTATTCTGTAGATTTTTACCGTAGGGCTTCTCCGGACGACCCGACAAGTGTGATGCTTCCCTGGAAACCCTTCACCTATGGTCCGCCTATCTATCCAATGGAGCTGCTGACCGAGGAGGACTGCCAGCGTTACGACACCCTCATCAACAGCACCGTCCAGCTCTACTGGCCCAACGACGAGCTGGCCGACATCGTCTGGGACACCATCGGTCCCTATCTGGCCGGAGACCGGACCCTGGACGACGCCGTCGCCCTCGTCCAAAACCGCGCCACGCTGTATGTGAATGAGAATCAATAGTTGTCTTGCTTCTCACCGAAAAAAGAAACCGTATCCCCGCCGCCCTCAGCGGCGGTGCGGTCGAATTCCTCTCCAGCACTGCAGCTTTTGGAGATGCGACCGCCTTGAAAAGCTGTTTCCTTCCTTTTTCATGCAGCCCGCCCCGAATTTTCCTGAATCTTCACTTGACATTTTCCCCGGCGGATGGTATGCTAACGGTGTGTTCGAAAATGTACAAATTAGTCACCGTCAGGCGAAACCCGACCGTTTTTGGCTTTGCCGCAGTGAGCTTCTTTTGCATTTATTTCAATTCTTAGGAGGCAATTCACCATGCATACCGGCACTGTAAAATGGTTCAACGCGGAGAAGGGCTACGGCTTTATCTCCAATGACGACGGGAGCGGCGATGTGTTCGTCCATTTTTCCGCCATCCAGGGGACCGGCTACCGTACCCTCGCCGAGGGGCAGAAGGTCACCTATTCCGTGGAACCGGACCCCAAGAACAGCAGCAAGCTGCGCGCGGTAGACGTCACTGCGGTCTGATCCGGCTGTCCACCTTACAAAGAGGCGCGGGGGG
>CAJTYO010000001.1:20024-132173 GCA_910584045.1 uncultured Oscillospiraceae bacterium
CCCCCGCGCCTCTTTCAGCGCAAACAGGACTATCTTTTCATCTCCGCCGGATGGTCCGAGTCCTCTTTCGTCCACTCCGGGCCGTCCGCCTCCATAGTCCTGCGGACATGTTCTTTTATCTTCGCAAAGGTTTCCGCGCTCAGATCGTGCTCCACCTTACAAGCGTCCGCGGCGGCCACCGCCTCGCTGACGCCCAGATAGACGAAAAAGTCCGTCAGCATCCTGTGGCGCTCATAGATGCGTTCGGCGATCTCCCGCCCGGTGGGCAGCAGGTGGATATACCCCTCCGAGTCCACCTCAATGTGCCCCCCTTCCCGCAGTTTTTTCATCGCCACGCTGACGCTGGGCTTGGAGAACCCCAGCTCGTTGGCGACGTCAATGGAGCGGACCACGCTCCGCCGCTTCCCCACGATCAGGATCGCCTCCAGATAGTCCTCCGCCGATTCATAGACACGCATACCGTCCTCCATCCCTCCGCCGCAGGCCTCAGCTCCGGCGGACACCCTTATTCTGTTAATGACAGGATAGCACATATCCGCCGTTTGCGCAAGCCCTCCCCCGCCTCTTGACATGTGCGGGTGCATACCGTACAATAAGGAGGCGGGAGCAAAAGGCGGCGGACAGAGACGGGAGGATAAAGAATGTTGAGGGAGATACTCGACCGGCGCGGGGAGCGTCTGATGGAATGGCTCCACCTGGTGCCCCTGGCTCTGGCCGCTCTCCTGACTGTTTTCGCCGTGATTGCCCAGCCGGACGCGTCCCTGCTCCAGGGCTTTTGGGAGATTCAGATCAGCGAGACCGGCCTGATCACCGATCCTATGGCCACCGGCGGCGTGGGCGCGGCGCTGCTGAATGCGGCGGTGGTGCTGTTTTTGAGCACCATACTGCTGCGGCGGATGGATCTTCCTTTCACCGGCGCGGCGTTCGCCTGCCTGTTTCTCATGGCGGGCTTCTCCCTGCTGGGGAAAAACCTGCTGAATATCGCCCCTATTCTGGCCGGAGGCTGGCTTCACGCCCTATATAAACGGGAAAGCTTAGTAAAATACGTCTATCTGACCCTGTACGGCACCTGTCTGTCCCCGATGGTCAGCTTCCTGCTGGTACGGGTGCGGCCCGGACTGCGGTGGGTATCCATGGCCCTGTGCGGACTGGTCATCGGCTTTTTGCTGCCGGCCATCGCCCGCTTCACTACCAGAATTCACCAGGGCTATAATCTCTACAATGTGGGCTTCGCTGCCGGCATCCTGGGTCTGGGTATCGCCAGCGTTCTGAAGGGCTTCGGCGTGGAGTTCGCCGCCGGGTCCGGATGGAGCGAGGGGGGCCACGGCCTGCTGTGCGCCATGGTGACGCTGGTGCTGTTGGGCTTGCTGTGCATAGGGATGGTCATGGGCTGCCGCAGCTGGGGGGCTTATAAGCACATCCTGCACCACTCCGGCCGCGCGGTGGCGGACTTTGTCCTGCTGGACGGCCCGGGGGCTACGCTGGTGAATATGGCCCTGGTGGGGGCCATCGGCCTGGGCTATCTGCTGGCTCTGTATCCCTGGGGGGTGCGGCTGAACGGGCCGCTGGTGTGCTGCGTGTTCGCCATGACCGGCTTCGGCGCCTTCGGCAAGCATCCCAGGAACGTCCTGCCGGTAATGGCCGGGGCCGTGCTGGCGGCGCTGCTGATGATCCAGGTGCCCATCACCGCCCCCGGCGTCCTGCTGGCCACCCTTCTGTGCACCTGCCTGGCCCCCATCGCGGGACAGTTTGGCTGGGGCTGGGGCATGGCCGCCGGATTTATCCATATGACGATTGTCCAGAATACCAGCATCCTCCACGGGGGGATGAATCTATACAACAACGGCTTCGCTGCGGGACTGGTGTGCATCCTGCTGGTCCCCATCATCAAGTCCATGACGCCGGAGCCCTTGGAGGACTGAATGATATGAAAAAACGCATGTACCGGGCCCGCCGCCGGATGAACCACGTGGTCACCGAGCTCAGCCACGTTCTGCTGATGGCCGGGGGCCGGGAGATCAACCTGCACCTCACCCGGGAGGAGGAGGGCCTGCACCTGCACCTGGAGGGGGACTTCTCCCCGGAGCACCAGCACGGCATGGAGCACATGTCGAAACTGCTCCAGCCCAAGGTCCGCGACCCCGCCCTGGTGGAGACCTACGGGGAGCTGACCGGGGAGGACCAGTATACCGACGAGAGCGAGCTGGCTCTGGTGGGCCAGATGGTGGACCGCTCCTCGGTGACGGTGGAGCCGGGCCGGGTCAGGATGGACCTGTTTCTGGCCTTTTAGCGCCCGGCCATAATTTAGTGAAAAGCGCGCATACTACCCCCAAAAGGGGGAATGCGCGCTATGGAGTCGATATGGATGCGGACAAGCCGTCTGCCGCAGTTTCAGCCGCTGGAGGGCGGTCTGCGTACGGACGTGCTGATTGTAGGCGGCGGGATGACTGGGCTTTTGTGCGCCTGGCTGCTGCGGCGGGAGGGGGTGGACTGCGCGGTGGTGGAGGCCGGCCGGATCGGCGGCGGGACCACCGGGCACACCACCGCGAAGATCACCTCCCAGCACGGCCTGCTCTACCACCGGCTGCTGCGCACCTTCGGCTCGGAGACAGCGCGGCTCTACTGGCAGACCCAGGAGGCCGCCCTGGCCCGATACCGGGCGCTGTGCCAGAAGATTGACTGCCACTTTCAGGAGCGGGACAACTATGTCTACTCCCTGGACGACCCCGCCGAGCTGGACAAGGAGCTGGAGGCCCTGGAGAGAATCGGCGCGCCCGCCCGCCTCGTCCGTGAGCTGCCCCTGCCCTTCTCCACCGCCGGAGCGGTCTGCTTTCCCAACCAGGGACAGTTCCACCCGCTGCAATTTCTGTCCGCCCTCGCGAAAGACCTTCCGGTCTATGAGCATACCCGGGCTCTGGCATGGTCGCCGGGACGGGTCCTCACGGAGCACGGGACCGTCCGGACGGAGAAAACGATCATCGCCACCCACTTCCCTATGGTCACCAACCACGGGGCCTATTTTCTCAAGCTTTATCAGCATCGCTCCTACGTTCTGGCCCTGGAGAACGCCCCGGACGTGGGCGGTATGTACGCAGACGCGTCCAAGACGGGCCTGTCCTTCCGGAACTGGGACAACCTTTTGCTGCTGGGCGGCGGGGGGCACCGGACGGGGAAAAAAGGCGGCGGCTGGCAGGTCCTGGAGGGCGCGGTCCGGCGATACTATCCCCAGGCTGCGGAGGTCGCCCGCTGGGCGGCCCAGGACTGCATGTCTCTGGACGGCGTCCCCTATGTAGGCGTATACAGCCGCCGAACGCCGGGGCTCTACATCTCCTCCGGCTTCAACAAGTGGGGCATGACGGGGGCCATGGCGGCGGCGGAGCTGCTGACCGACCTGGCGCTGAACCGGGACTCGCCCTGCCGGCGGCTGTTCGACCCATCCCGCACCATCCTGCGGGCGCAGCTGGCGGTCAACGGGGCGGAGGCGGTCATCAGCCTTTTGACTCCCACCGTCCCCCGATGCCCCCACATGGGCTGCGCCCTGCACTACAACGCCCAGGAGCACAGCTGGGACTGCCCGTGTCACGGCTCCCGTTTCACGGAGGCGGGCCGGGTTCTGGACGGACCGTCCAACGAGGATAAACCGATGTGACGCTGCAAGGCGCGCCGGAACTACCCGGCGCGCCTCCCCTTTTTGTCACCCCTCCTCCCCCGCCGGCATAGAATGCCGGGAAAGCCCCGTCCATCGCCGGGGCATCCAAAATGAACGGGGGATGCAGCTTGATAAGCGTCAGTCTGTGCATGATTGTAAAAAACGAGGAGGATGTGCTGGCCCGGTGTCTGGAGAGCGCCGCCGGATTGGTGGACGAGATCATCCTGGTGGACACCGGCTCCACCGACCGCACCCGGGAGATCGCCGCCCGCTTCACGGAGCAAATCTATGATTTCCCCTGGCGGGACGACTTTGCCGCCGCCCGCAACGAATCCTTCGCCCACGCGTCTATGGACTACTGCCTGTGGCTGGACGCGGACGACGTGCTCCTGGATGCGGACCGGACCGCCTTTATGCGGCTGAAGGAGACTCTGGAGCCCAACGTCTCCGTGGTTATGGCCCCCTACAACGTGGGTTTTGACGAGAGCGGCCGGGTCACCTTCTCCTACTACCGGGAGCGCCTTATCAAGAACCGTTCCGGCATGTTCTGGGCCGGCGCGGTCCATGAGGCCGTCACCCCGGCGGGAACGCTCCTCTACGCGGATTTCGCCGTCACCCACCGCAAGACCCGCCCCTCCGACCCGGACCGGAATCTGCGCATCTATCAAACCCAGCTGGCCGCAGGCGTACAGCTGGAGCCCCGGCAGCAGTTCTATTACGGCCGAGAGCTCTACTACCACAGCCGATGGAGCGACGCCCTGGCGGTATTCGAGGACTTTTTGTCGGAAGGCCGGGGTTGGGTGGAAAACAACATCGACGCCTGCTGTCTCTGCGCCCGCTGTCAAGAGGAGTTGGACCGGCCCGACGAAGCGCTGGCGGCCCTTCTCCGCACCTTCTCCTATGACCGGCCCCGGGCGGAGGCCTGCTGTGAGATTGGCCGCTGGTTCCTCCAGCGGGAACAATATTCCAAGGCGGCCTACTGGTACGCTCTGGCTCTGACGTGTCCTCGGGACGACCGCCGGGGCGGCTTTGTCTCCCCGGATTGCTACGGCTATCTGCCCTGTATTCAGCTGTGCGTCTGCCATAGCCGCCTGGGGGATCAGGAGCGGGCGGAGGCGTACAATGAGTTGGCCGCCGCCTGCAAGCCGGACAGTCCGGCGGTCCTCCACAACCGGACGTGGTTCCAGTCCCTGCGGACGCCTGATACTTTTTCTTGAAAACGTATCAAAAGGAATTTTAATCTCGAATCGAAACCCCATTGCTATTCCAGGATTTCTGTCCGCTCCGGCCCTAAGCCGCCACAGGCGGCCACGGATGACGGTACGGCTCTCCTAAACCTGGAATCGCATCAGCCAGAAATAGGGTTTAATCCAGAAGGAGCGGACCCCGCGAGGGCCCGCTCCTTCTATGAGAAAATAATCAGATTTACTTCCCGCGCAGCTGCTCGTCGATGGCAGCGGCGGCAGTCTTGCCCGCGCCCATGGCCAGGATGACGGTGGCCGCGCCGGTGACGGCGTCGCCGCCGGCGTACACGCTCTCGCGGCTGGTCAGGCCGTCCTCATTGACGATGATGCCGCCCCGCTTGTTGATCTCAAGCCCCTTGGTGGTGGATTTGATCAGCGGGTTGGGGCTGGTGCCCAGGGCCATGATCACGCAGTCCATCTCCAGCTCGAACTCGCTGCCCTCCTTGACGATGGGGCGGCGGCGGCCGGAGGCGTCGGGCTCGCCCAACTCCATTTCCACGCATTTAAGGCCACAGACGGAACCGTTCTTGGGGTCCCGCTTATCCTCGGGATTGTTGTAGCCCAGGATGGCGGTGGGGTTGGTGAGGGTTTTGAAGATGATGCCCTCCTCCTTGGCGTGCTCCACCTCCTCGGCGCGGGCGGGGAGCTCGGCCTCGCTGCGGCGGTAGACGATGTACACATCGGCCCCCAGACGGCGGGAGCACCGGGCGGCATCCATAGCCACATTGCCGCCGCCCACAACGGCCACCTTTTTGCCCTTGAGGGGCATGATGGGCGTGTCGGAGCCCTCCTTGTAGGCCTTCATCAGGTTGATCCGGGTGAGGAACTCGTTGGCGGAGTAAACGCCCTTGAGGTTCTCACCGGGAATATGCATGAACATGGGCAGACCCGCGCCGGAGCCGATGAACACGGCCTCGAAGCCCTCCTGCTCCATGAGCTCGTCGATGGTGATAGACCGGCCGACGACCACGTTGGTCTCGATCTTCACGCCCAGCTCCTTGAGACCGTCCACCTCCTTCTGAACGATGGACTTGGGCAGACGGAACTCGGGAATACCGTACACCAGCACGCCGCCAGCCAGGTGCAGCGCCTCGTACACGGTGACCTCGTACCCCTTCCGGGCCAAGTCACCGGCGCAGGTCAGTCCGGAGGGGCCGGAGCCGATGACGGCCACCTTGTGTCCGTTGCTCTCGGGCTTCACGGCCTTCTCAGTGGCGTTGGCGTTGTGCCAGTCGGCTACAAACCGCTCCAGGCGGCCGATGCCCACGCTCTCGGCCTTGATGCCGCGCACGCACTTGGATTCGCACTGGGTCTCCTGAGGACAGACCCGGCCGCAGACGGCGGGCAGAGCGCTGTCCTGGGCGATAATCTGATAGGCGGCCTCGAAGTCGCCCTCGGCCACCTTGGCGATGAACTCGGGGATATGGATCTTCACCGGACAGCCGGCCACGCAGGGCATGTTCTTGCAGTGGAGGCAGCGCTGTGCCTCGTCGATGGCCTGCTCCCTGGTGTAGCCTAGGGCCACTTCTTCAAAGTTGCCGGACCGGACGACAGGGTCCTGATGGGGCATGGGGTTCTTATCCGGACGCATATTAGCCATATTACTTTACCTCCTGCTTGAACAGATTGCACGTCTCTTCCCTGGCGTGCATCTCGAAGTCGCGGTACATGGCGCCGCGGGCCATGGACTCATCGAAGTCCACCAGGTGCCCGTCGAACTCGGGGCCGTCCACGCAGGCGAACTTTGTCTCTCCGCCCACGGTGAGGCGGCAGCCGCCGCACATGCCGGTGCCGTCGATCATAATAGGGTTCATGCTGACCACTGTGGGGATGTTGTACTCCTTGGTCAGCAGACAGACGAATTTCATCATAATGACCGGCCCGATGGCGATGACGCGGTCATACTTGGCCCCCGCCTCAATCTGCTCCTTGAGCAGGTCGGTAACCAGGGCCTTCTTGCCGTAGGAGCCGTCGTCGGTGCCGATGATGAGGTTGGTGCTGGCGGCCTCAAACTCCTCCTTGAGGATGATAAGGTCCTTGCTGCGGAAACCCACGATCAGGTCCACATGGCACCCGTCATCATGGAGCTTCTTGGCCACAGGGTAGGCGATGGCAGTGCCCACGCCGCCGCCGATGACGGCCACGCGCTTGAGCCCCTCGGTCTCGGTGGCCCGGCCCAGGGGGCCCACGAAGTCCTGAATGTACTGGCCCTCCTCCTTGTGGTTCAGCTTCTCGGTAGTCGCGCCCACAAGCTGGAAGATGATAGTGACGGTGCCCTTCTCGCGGTCATAGGCGGCGATGGTCAAGGGGATGCGCTCGCCGTTCTCGTCCACCCGGAGGATAATGAACTGGCCAGGCTCGCACTTGCGGGCCACGGCGGGGGCCTCGATCTCCATCAAAGTCACGGTGGGGTTTAAAACCCGTTTTCTTACGATCCGATACATAGTGTGTCCTCTTTCCACTTAGATTCGGTTGCTGCTTTTATCGTGCGCCCTGCGGGCGTACAATTCTATTTTATCACAGCGTTTTTGCTTCGTCAATTTGATTTCGGGAGATTTTGAGGGTTTTCTCGGAAAATCATCGGAGGATTTATTTTCCCGCCGCCTCCTGGGCAGGCGGAAGCACGATCGCCCCAGCCAAACACAAAAATCCAAATTAAGGAAAAAATGATTGTAATTTGCACCGAAATGATATATACTAAAGGAGCATATCAGTTTTGTCAGGAGGTTTACCATGAAAAGTTCGAGTACATGGCGTTTTGTACTGAAAATTGTCGGCTTGTCTCTGGCTGCCGCCGGGCTGATCTGCCTGCTGGTTGGATTCTGGGACAAGCTGGCAGAGGACGCCGCCGCGGTAAAGGATAAGCTGTCCGGCCGGTGCGGCTGCCGCTGCTCTGAGTTTGACGATTACGACGACGACCTGCTGTGCGAATAATCTCGCGGCGTAAAAGGGGCGAAATACCGGACCTCCGGCTCTCACATGAGCCGGAGGTCCGGTATTTCCATCGGCGCTCAGGAAAGACCATCAGTACTCAATGCCTCTGCGCGCAGCCACGCCATGCTCGTAGGGGTGCTTTATCTTTCGCATCTCGGTGACGTAGTCCGCCGTGTCAAGCAGTGCCTGGGGCGGGTTCCGCCCCGTGAGGACTACCTCCAGCTCCGCCGGTTTCTCCGCCAGCAGCGCTAGCAGGCGCGCCTCGTCGATCATCCCCGTGGTACACGCGCTCATGGCCTCGTCCAGGGCCAGCAGGCCGAAATCCCCGCTCCGGCGGAAGGCATCCTCCAGAAGGCCGGAGTAGTAGTCCCCCGCCTCCTTCTTCTCCTCTGACGAAAGGGTCCAGCTAAAGCCGAAGGTCCTGGTCTGAGGTATCACCTCGATCCCCGGCACATGGGCCAGGGCGGTGAATTCCGAGCTCCTGCCGTCCTTGAAAAATTGCAGCAGCAGCACCCTTTTCCCGCTGCCCGCCGCCCGCAGAGCCAGGCCCAGCAGGGCGGTGGTTTTTCCCTTGCCGTCGCCGCAGTAGATGTGAATCAATCCAGACATTCCTTCCGCTCTTTTTTCAATTTAATAGGGATAAACGTCTCCATCTGCGCCCAGCCCTGGGCCGCGATGATCTCCGGCGGCGTGATGATGTGTCCCATGGAGAGATGGCCCGGCCGGACGTCCAGCTCCAGGACCTCCGACGCCTCGATGTACGCCACGGCCTCCTGATAGCGCCGGCCGTTGGTCTCCTCGTCGCCGTCCCGATAGACGTAGGTCACATAGCAGCCGCCCTCGCAGTCCACAACCTCGTATCCGCCGGCGTCCATCCCCTCGCTGAGGGCATACAGCCAGACCATCCCGCCGGACTCCCCGTCAAAGCACAGGAAATCCCGGGGCATAAAGCCGTCTCGGGGGCTGGGGGTAATGGCGGAAAAATATTCGTTAAACTTCCCCAAGGCCCCCTCGGGGGAGAAGTCGCAATCCTGGACCAGGCCGGAGGACGCCGCTCGGAAGGGGGGCAGGGACACAATTCGCAAGTCCATATGCACTTTACTCCTTTCAACCCGCTGCAAGGAGAGCGGTTATAACCGATATTATTATATAGTAGGCCCTGTCCGTTGTCAACGCCCTACAGCCGCACTCTCTTTTCAGATTGGTGTTGCTGAAAGTGGTTTCGTCAAGCTATTCGTAAAAATATCCAAAGCGGGCAGCTATTCATTTGGCGGATAACTGCCCAATCAACCGGACGTTGTCAAACTTTTTTGTCCTTCGCTAAAACAATAAGCTGACATCTCCATAAATACAGACGCGAAGTACTCCAATGACAATCAAGTGGATGGGATAATATAGATAAAAAAACCACTTCATCCATTTTGCATCCCCTTTTTCGCCATTGTACAGCTTTAACACAGGATAGACCAGCAGAACACCAATCTGTATCAAAGCGAAAACTTTACTCACAAAAAAGAAGGATACCGCTGCATATAGCGCAACATACAGGAGTATTTGTTTCATCTGTGCATTCAGGTTTCCCCTTCTCTTGTACATTTCCAATATGGCAAGTACCGCTATGCAGCTCCAATCCGCCGGGAAAGCGCTCCAAACCAATACAAAAATGAGCGTATTTTTTACCCAATTCTTCATTGGCAGATCATTGTCCTGCATCCACAGAACCAAAACCGCAATAAAAAGCGGATACATGACACTTGTCTGATTAAAGATTCCCGTACTGAACGGAATTGGGTTGATTCCGAATGCAAAGCAATATGCGAAATGTGAAATGACTGCAAAAATTCCCATTCGCAGCATATACCGTTTTACATTACGTGTGTAATAGTACCCTTCACACACGAAAAACCACATGATCGGCGCGGTTAAACGCCCGACGATATGCAATGCCATTGCCCCCGGTTCAGCGGGAAAACCGGGATAGATCAGGTCAGATACATGGTCTATCGTCATGGCAATAATTGCAATCAGCTTTAAATGATTTGCATTCAATCGCAGCCGCAGTTTCATACTGCCTCTCCTGCCAACCTCTCAAATGATTCTTACAAATTTCGATTTGCTGACCCGATTATAGCTCAGCGTCCCTGCTATATCAATACGCTTTTGTAGAAATCGCCGAAGTCATATCCCGGCAACACTTTTCTGAAAAGGGACCAGCCGCATCCCAGCTTGCGGCCCCCGCCTACATCCAGATGGAGAACACCCGCAGCACCTTTTCCAGCAGCTTCCTGAGCCACGACCGTTTTTCCCAGCGCGTCAGGTCCACCCGGACGGACCGGGCCATGACGTCCTCCATATCCCGCGCCACGTCCCGGATGACTGGCCCGCCGTAAAGGACCGTGCCGCACTCGTAGTGGAGCTGGAAGCTGCGGTAATCCATGTTGATGGTACCAACCAGGGCGATCTCCTCGTCCGCCACCAGGCTCTTGGTGTGGAGAAACCCCGGGGTAAACTCGTAAATCCTCACGCCGTGGCGCAGCAGCCGCTCGTAGTAGGAGCCCGCCACAATCTGGGTATACCGGTGGTCCGGCACCCCCGGCAGCATCAGGCGCACGTCCACGCCGCAGTCGGCGGCCACGCACAGCGCCCGGACAATGCCGTCCTCCACGGCGAAATAGGGCGTGGTCAGCCACAAGGAGCGGTGGGCGTTGGTGATGCACTGGAGATACAAGTCCTCCGCCGGGTTGTCCGGGTTATTCATGGGGCCGTCGCCGAAACTCTGGCACAGACCGGGAACGTCCCGCTCCTCCTGGGGACGGTAGTAGTCGTGCTCGCTGTGGACGCGCTCGCCCAGCATCTCCCACATGTGGATGAACTGGCTGGTCAGACCCCAGGCTCCGGGACCGTCCAGCAGCACGCCCCCGTCTTTCCACTCGCCAAAGCGCAGCAGGAGCCCCACGTACTCGTCCGCCACGTTGACCCCGCCGGTGTAGGCGTACTGCCCGTCCACACAGAGAATCTTCCGGTGGTCCCGGTAGTTGAAGTACAGGCGGTTGACGTACTGGTGAACCGGGTTGAAGACGCAGACCTCCATGCCCTCCGCCCGCATTTTCTCGATGGTCTCACCCCGCATACGGGTGATGTTGCCGAAGTCGTCGAAGAGAATCTTGACCTCCACCCCGTGGCGGGCCCGGTCGGTGAGCACCGTCAGCATCCGGTCCCACAGCTGTCCCTCCGCCAGAATAAAGTACTCCAGGAAGATGAAGCGCTCCGCCTTTTCCATCCTGGCGATGACGTCGTTGAAGAAATCCGCGCCAGTGGAGAAATAGGTCGCGGCGGTGTCCCGGTAGAGCAGAAACCCCTGCCGGGAGAGCAGGCGGGAGGCCCGCTGCCAGTTGGGCAGGGTCCGGTCCAGCCGGACCTGATTGGCCTCGGAGCGGCGTTCCTCGGACAGACGGCTGCGGGGCGGCGGGATGGGCAGCAAGTTGAGCCGTTTGCTCTGGATGTTTCCGCCCCAGAGAACATAGAGGACCATCCCGCCCACCGGCAGGGCCACCACCAGCAGCGTCCAGGCCAGCTTATAGCTGCCCGGCGAGGGGCTGGACTGAATGCCAACGGCCACGCCGATGGCCAGCAGCTCCAGGACGGCAAAGGCGATGAAGGCGTGGGTCTGTAAAAAATAGGTCAGGACCACCACCGAGGCGACGTTCAGCAGCAGCAGAAGCAGCACCAGGGCGATGCGCAGAGAGGCGGCGATTCTTCTTTCTGTTGTCTGTTTGACTGGATGCATTCTTTTCACGGAGGAGCTCCTTTTTCCGGCTCGTCCCAGGGGGGACGCTTGTTACCCGTTCTTTTCCAGCAGGCCGTGTTTCACGTCCCACAGCTTCTGGGAGAGATCCACATAGTACTTGTGGGGGTTGTCAAAGCGCTTGACCTCCTCCCACAGCGTGTCCACCTGCTCCAGGCAGTAGGCCCTGATCTCCGGCAGGGAGGGGAGCGCGTACACCAGCTCGCCGCTCTTGAAGACGGGGACCTGAAGCTCCTTTGCGGTGAAGTCGTAGACCTTTTTTTTCTTCCATGTGGCGTCGGGGTCGAAGATGACCAGCGGTCTGCTGTCGTCCACAGTTTCGTCGTGGATGGTCAGATAATCGGCAATGGCTTTGCCGGTGTCGTTGCCGTAAAAGCGGTAGAGCTTCTTATAGTGGGGGGTGGTGATCTTCGCCACGTTTTCACTGATCTTGATCTTGGGCTCGATGGTCCCGTCCTCACCCTCCACGGCCACCAGCTTGTACACACCGCCGAACACCGGCTCGCTGCGGGCGGTGATGAGCCGCTCGCCCACGCCGAAGGCGTCGATCTTCGCCCCCTGGAGCAACAGATCTCGGATCAGCTCCTCGTCCAGGGAGTTGGAGGCGGAGATGGTGCAGCTCCGCCAGCCCGCCGCGTCCAGCATCTTCCGGGCCTCCTTAGTCAGGTAGGCGATGTCGCCGGAGTCCAGACGGATGCCGCACTTGGTGATGCCTCGGGGCCTCAGGACCTCGTCGAAGGCCCGGATGGCATCGGGTACGCCGCTTTTGAGAGTGTTGTATGTGTCCACCAGCAGCACGGCGTTGGTGGGATATATCTCGCAGTAGGTCTTGAATGCCTCGTACTGGCTATCGAACATCTGGACCCAGGAGTGGGCCATGGTGCCGGCGGCGGGTACGCCGTAGAGCTGGTCGCTGATGGCGCAGGCAGTACCGTGGACGCCGCCGATAAAGGCAGCCCGGGCGCCCACCACGGCCCCGTCCACCCCCTGGGCCCGGCGGGAGCCGAACTCCAGCACCGTCCGCCCGGCGGCGGCCCGGACAACCCGGTTGGCCTTGGTGGCAATGAGGCTCTGGTGGTTGACGGCCAGCAGGGCGTAGGTCTCAATGAGCTGGGCCTGGGAAGCGGGGGCGCGGACGGTTACCAGAGGCTCGCCGGGAAAGACAGGGGTTCCCTCCGGCACGGCCCAGACGTCGCCGGTAAACTTGAAATGGCGCAGGTAGTCCAGAAAGTCCTCCTGGAAAAGATTCTTGCCGCGCAGATAGGAGATGTCCTCTTCGTCAAAGTGGAGGTCCTGGATGTACTCCACCAGCTGCTCCAGACCGGCGGCGACGGCAAAGCCGCCTCCATCCGGCACACGGCGGAAGAATACGTCGAAATATGTGATGCGGTCCTGCATTCCCTGGCGGAAGTAGCCGTTGGCCATGGTCATCTCGTAAAAGTCAAAGAGCATGGACAGGTTTAGCCGTTCCTTGCGTTCCATAAAACGGTCCTCGATTTCTTTTTTGATAGGCGGGTCCGCACCGGCGGCCCGTCCCCTCTATAGTATAACTTTTTTCCAGGATTTGCAACGATAGAATTGACAATTCTTTTGCAATCCTCTAATATAGGGGGAACGGCACGGATCACCCCTGCGGCAAGATCCAGGAAGGAACAAAAATATGTCAATTATTTTAGGTATCGACATCGGCGGCTCCACCACAAAGATCGTGGGACTGCGCTCCGACGGCAGCACGATTGCCATGCACCGGGTTCAGGCACAGGACCCCATCACCTCCCTGTATGGAGCCATGGGAAATTTCCTGTTCACAAACCGGCTGCAGCTGGGGGACGTGTCCAGGATCGCGCTGACGGGTGTGGGAGCCTCATACATTGACGAGGACATCTACGGCATTCCCACAGAGAAGGTGGAGGAGTTTACGGCCGTGGGCGTTGGCGGCTTGGCGCTGAGCGGACAGTCCAAGGCGGTGGTGGTCAGCATGGGAACCGGCACGGCTTTCATATGGGCGGAGGCGGGACAGCCGGTACAGCATCTGTGCGGGTCCGGCGTAGGCGGCGGCGCGCTGGCTGGGCTGTGCTCCCGGCTGTGCGGCACTCGGAAGTACGCCCAGATTGTTAAGCTGGCTACGGAGGGGGACGTGACCCGGGTGGACCTGACGGTGGGGGACCTGACCCGAAACAGCCATCCGTCGCTGCCTCTGGACATCACGGCGGCCAACTTCGGCAACGTATCCGACGACGCGGCTCCGGGGGATTTCGCCGCAGGGGTCATCAATATGGTGCTCCAGTCCATCGGCACCACAGCGGTCATGGCCTGCCGGTACTGCGGGTGCGAAACGGCGGTTTTGACTGGATTTATGTCCAATCTGCCACAGGCGCGGGAGTGCTTTGATCTGTTCACACGGCTGCATGGAATTGAATTTATCATCCCTGAGAACGCGACGCACGCCACCTCCATCGGGGCGGCGCTGTCAATTCAATAACCGGCGGGGAAATTGCCCCTCCATATAGGGCTGGAAAACGCCCAGAGTTGCACACGAACGTGCAACTAGTGCGAAACGTTCATAGAACGTTCATTTTGTTGTTCAGCGGAAAAGCTGTCGTCCGGGCACGGAATTACGGGCCATGGGAAGAAAATCTCCCCTGCCGCGCGGAGCGCGGCGGAAAGGAGGCACTGTTGCTGCTCCAGACCTTTTTTAAGATGAATCCCTCCGCCGCCGTAGCCTTCTCGGGCGGTGTGGACTCCGCCCTTCTTCTCTGGGCGGCCGCCGTCTACGGCAGAAATGCCGCCGCCTATTTTGTGAAGACCCCCTTCCAGCCCGCCTTCGAAGAGGAGGATGCACGGCAGACCGCGCGGCGGCTGAACATCCCACTCACCGTACTGGAATTCGACGTACTGACCCTGCCGGAGGTTGCGGCTAATCCGCCGGACCGCTGCTACCACTGCAAACGCGCCCTCTTTCGCCGCATTCTGGAGGCGGCGGCGGAAGACGGCTTCCCACTGGTCCTGGACGGCTGCAACGCCTCCGACGACGCGGGGGACCGGCCCGGTATGCGGGCCCTGCGGGAGCTGGGGGTCCGCTCCCCTCTGCGGGAGTGCGGCCTCTCCAAGGCCGAAGTACGAAGCATGGCCCGAGAGGCCGGACTGGCGGTGTGGGACAAGCCCTCCTATGCCTGCCTGGCCACCCGGACGCCGGTTGGGAGCGAAATCACCCGCGAGGCTCTGGAACGTGTGGAACGGGGAGAGGCTCTGCTGGCGGAGAAGGGGCTTGTTGATTTCCGGCTGCGCCTGCGGGGGGATGACGGTCTGCTCCAGGTCAGAGCGGAGCAGATGGACCTGGCCCGGCAGCTGCTGGACCAGGTTCGGGAACAGCTGGCGGGAGACTTTCGGCAGATCACCCTGGACAATGTGCCGAGGGCAGTCCGGGAGACCTGATGGAAATAGGAGGGGCGCGCTTCCGGCTGGAAGCGCGCCCCTTTTCGCGGTCAGCTCCGGCAAAAAATACGGCGGCGGGGGACGGGAAGCTGGGGCAGCAGCGTCCCCAGCGCACCCAGCATGAGGAACAGACCCGCTCCGCAGCGCACCGTCAGGACAAGAGCCGTCCCCGTCAGAATCGCCGCGCATGCCAGCCCCACCGCCCGGCAGACCCGGTCCGCCGCCAGAGGGTCCGCCAACCAGCTGACAAACAGATGCAGCGCCCGCCCGCCGTCCAACACCGGCACTGGCAGCAGATTGAAGCACCCCAGCAGCAGGTTGGCCCCCGCCGCCACATACAGCCCAGTCCATCGGGCAAAAATCAGGGCCAGCAGCAGGTTCACCGCCGGGCCCGCCAGGGTGCAGGCAATCTCCCGAGGGTAGGACAGCCGCCGGGTGTCGGCGCGAATCTCCGCGCCGAAGGCCGTCAGCCGCACCCGCTCCACCCGGGCTCCCGCCAGACGGAGGGCCGCCAGATGTCCCAGCTCATGGCCCGCCGCCGACAGGAGGACCACCGGCAGCACCTCCCCCGCCCCGGCCAGAAGGCTGACTGCCAACAGCGCCGCAAATCCCCAGCCGGCCTCCAGCTTACCCCACCGCCACATAGTAGATGGGATTGAGGTACAGATCCCCGTCGTGGAGCTCGAAATGGAGGTGGGGGCCGGTGGCCAGACCGGTAGAGCCCACCTCCGCAATCTTCTCTCCCATGGCCACGCTGCCGCCGGAGGCGGTGATGCGGCTGCAATGGGCGTAGAGGGTCATATAGCCCTCCTCGTGGCGCAGCATGATATAGTTGCCCAGGGAGCTGCTCTCGCCAGCGGCGTAGACCTCGCCGTCGGCAAAGGCCACCACGTCCGTTCCCTCCTCTGCCGCCAGATCCAGGCCGTAGTGGAAGCGGCTGCCCCCCTCGATGGGGTGCTCCCGCCAGCCGAAGGTGGAGGACAGCCGCCCCGGCACCGGCGTGCAGTGGGCAAAGCCCAGGTTGCGCTGCTCCAGGCTGGCGTTCTCCGGCAGGGCCGCCATGGCGAAGACCTGGGAGGCCTCCGCCACGGCATCCTCTTCCTCCAGCGGCGGAGTCTCCGACAGTACGCTCCCCTCACCGGCGGGCGGGGAGGAGGCCGCGCCGTCCTCCGGCGCGATCAGCAGCTCCCGCATCACCGCCTTGTCCGCCTCCGGCAGGGGCAGGACGCTGTAGCGCAGCAGGTGCGCCCCGGGGTCCGCCGGGGCCGCCGGCGTTCCAGCGGGAGCCTCGTCCTCAGACGGGGCGGCATCTGGCGCTGAGGCATCCTGCGACGCGGCAGCCGGCTGCGGCGGCTCCTCCGCCGGGATTTCCGACGAGGGACTGAATACGGCGGCATAGGCCTCCTGCAGGGAGTCGCCCACCGCTTCCTCGCCGCTGACGGCCCGGCCCATGGCTGCGAAGGCCGCCCGGAAATCCGCATCCTGACCGATCAGCCGCCGGGCGGAGTCGGCCATCTGACCCACAGCGTCCGGAAACAGCAGCTTTACCGCAACCACCAGTACAAAAAGTATGCCGCAGACCGCCAGACGCAGCGGGACGCGGTCCTCCTCCAGCCTGCCGCCCCGGCGCGCCCGCATCCGGCGCAGCTGTGCCGCCCGGCGCTGGGCGGCGTTGCTCATTGACAATCCAAATCCCCCCTTTTTGCCTCTATCATATGCGGGAGGCGGTCTTTCTATGCCGGTTTGTCCAATTTTCCGGAGGAAAAGTCCCTGGGGGCGCGTCGGGAATTGGCTTGCCGTACCATATAACATACGGAGGCGGGAGCAAAACCGCGTCGTAAAAATTGCCGAAATTTTTGTGAAAGCCTCTTGCATATTTTGGAAACTTTTGCTATAATCAATTCACTGTTTTGCGTGAGCGGGTGGTGAGGGGCCTGCTCGCACAAAGAAGAGGGCGCGCTTCCGCGCGGACAGCGGGAGAAGCGCACACCATGAGAAGGAGGAGACGACCAGGGGATACAAGTCCGATATTTTTATTAAAAGAGGGAGAGTACAACTATGAAAAAGAAAATAAACCTGCCCATGCGTATCCTCATCGCACTGGTGGCCGGTATCGTCGTGGGACTGATCTGCTCCTTTATCGGCGACGGCGGCAAGGAGTTTACCACCAACTACCTCAAGCCCTTCGGCGACATCTTCGTCAACCTGCTGAAATTTATCGTGGTGCCCGTGGTGCTGTTCTCCATGATCGACGGCATCCTGTCCATGGGCGACATGAAGAAGGTTGGCTCCGTTGGCATCAAGACTGTGGTTTACTTCATGGTGACCACCGCTATCGCCTGCGTCATCGGACTGGTGTTCGCCAACATTTTCGCCGGGGCGAGCCTGTTCCCCGACCTGTCCTCCGAGCTGGGAGCGGCGGAGTATGAGCCCAAGGCCTTCAACGGCTTTATGGCTGTTCTGGTGGACATCTTCCCCAGCAACATGTGGCAGTCCTTCGTCAACGCCAACATGCTTCAGGTCATCGTGGTCTCCCTGTTCTTCGGCGGCTCCATCATGGTTGCCGGAGAGAAGGGCAAGCTGTGCCGCGATATCGTCAGCTCCTTCTACTCCGTTATTGAGAAGCTGATGGAGTTTGTCATCTCCCTGTCCCCCATCGGCGTGTTCACCTACATGGCGTGGGTCACCGCCACCCAGGGCGCCAACA
The DNA here is from genome assembly GCA_910584045.1 of uncultured Oscillospiraceae bacterium. GTDB lineage: Bacteria > Bacillota > Clostridia > Oscillospirales > Oscillospiraceae > Pelethomonas. The sequence goes on from CAJTYO010000001.1 coordinate 37,799, forward strand.
TTCTGGGCTCCCTGGCGCTGGTTATCCTGTGCGCCTACATCGGCTACATCGTCCACGCAGTCATCGTCTACTCCCTGTCCGCCCAGGTGTTCGTAGGCATCAGCCCTATCAAGTTCTTTAAGGGCGCCTTTGCGGCCATGATGTTTGCCTTCACCTCCACCTCCTCCGCGGCCACCCTGCCGGTGTCCAAGGAGTGTTCCCATGAGCTGGGTGCGGAGGACGATATCTCCGCCTTCGTCCTGCCCCTGGGCTCCACCATCAACATGGACGGCACCGCTATTTACCAGTGCGTGGCCACCGTGTTCATCGCCTCCTGCGCGGGTATCCACCTGAGCTTGGGCCAGATGGTTATCGTGGTGGTCACCGCCACCCTGGCCTCCATTGGCACCGCCGGCGTCTCCGGCGCGGGCATGATTATGCTGGCCATGGTGCTGGAGACCCTTGGTATTCCCGTGGCCTACATCGGTCTCATCGTGGCTGTGGACCGTATCTTCGATATGGGCCGTACCTGCCTGAACGTCACCGGCGACATCGCCTGCTCCCTGTGCGTCAGCAAGTGGGTGGGCGGCAAGAAGGCCGCTGCCAAGCGCTGAACGTAAGGCCGTCCATTCCGCAGTAATTTATAGCAGCAGGGCGCGGAACATAGTTTCGCGCCCTGTCAGCCTGACCCCCCTAAGGCCGTCTTCGGCGGCCCCACAGGAGTTGTCGCCGGAGGCGAAAAATTTTTTAACCACTTTTTCGGCGGCATGTACGTCGAAAAAGTACTTTGCGGGCCGAACTCGGCCCGGTCCCCTTCCTCAAAAAAGTGGCGCAGCCACTTTTTTGACACGCAGGCAGGGCGCGGAACTATGTTCCGCGCCCTGCCTATATTCATTGGGCCGCTCTCTTCTCCCTTCCGCTCTTGACAAAGGGATTGAGCCAGAAGGCGGCCAACAGCTCCGCCGTCATAAAACACCAGATAACGGGCTCGCAGATAATGACGGCGGTATATTGCAGCCGGGGTACAAAATAGGCGGTAAACAGAATCTTTCCGATCAACTCCATCACACTCGCCGCCACAGGCAGCAGCTTATTGCCGATAGCCTGCAGCGACGTCCTGGTGATGTTCAGCACGGCCAGAAGCACGTAACACAGCGCAACCACCCGCAGATACCGGGTCCCGCAGGTCAGAACCTCCGCCTCCCGGGATCCGGACACAATTCGCAGCAGCTCCGGCGCAAACCCCCATACCACTGTCGAGATGACCAGAGTCATGCAAGCGCTGTAGAGGTAGGCATATCGGACCGCCCTCCGAACGCGGACAGGCTGCTCCGCGCCGAAGTTCTGGGACACGAAGGTCCCGATGGTCTGCATCATGGCGGTGAAGGGCATGTTGAAGAACTGGTAGAGCCGCCTGGCGGCGGTGTGGGCGGCAATGGTGAGATAGCCCAGCCCATTGATGCCGGACTGCAGAATCACGCTTCCGGCGGAGACGAAGCAGGACATAAGGCCCATGGACATCCCCTGTCCCGCCATTTCCCTGTAAAGCCGCGCCGAGGGCCGGAAGTGCTCCCTTTTCGGAATCAGCATAGGGACACGCCCTGCCACATAGACCAGGCACAGCAGAACGGCCAGTCCCTGGGCGATCACCGTGGCCTCCGCCGCGCCGCCCACCCCCCTGCCTAAAACCCCGACGAAGACGTAGTCCAGCAGGATGTTGGCCAGGGAGGAGAACACCAGGAATACAAGGGGCATCAAGCTGTTACCCACCGCCCGCAGAATGCCCGCGCACAGGTTATACGCGAACATGACCGCCGTAAAACGGGTGATGGCGGCGGCATAGCGGTACGCCTCCCCCAGAATTTCCTCCGGCGTGTGCAGCAGCATCATCAGCGGCATCAGGACAATCTCTGCCAGCGCGGTTACAACCAGCACGACCGCCCCGCCGGTCACCAGGGCGGCGGCGACGCTTTTTTTCAGCATGTTCTGGTCACCGTGCCCGAAGTACCGGGCGGTCACGATGGACAGCCCGCTGCCGAAGCCCAGCGCAAAGCCCACCAGCAGGTCGTAAACCGGCGAGGCCGCACCGATGGCGGCCAGGGCCTCCTCCCCCAGGATATGCCCCACGATATACGTATCAACGGTGTTATACAGCTGCTGGAACACCAGGGAGAAGAAAATGGGGATCGCAAAACACACCATGGGGGCGAAGATGGGCCCCTCTAAAAAGCCGGCGCTTGTTCTCTCTATCCGCACATCCGCGCCTCCGCTCCCCTCATTCGCGCCGCGGACCCCTCACAGGGCATATTCCTGAAGGACCCGTCCGTCCTCCACCGCACGCCAGGTGAATACGCCGCCCTCCAGCACCAGGTAACTGCCCGCCCAGCCCTCCTTGGGGATGGAGGTGGAGCCGGGATTGATATAGTGCCAGCTGTCATGCCGCCGGGCGGCGGGCAGGTGAAAGTGCCCGTTGAGCAGAACAGTCCCCGCCGCCATGGGGGGCGTGTTCTCCTCGTTCCAGATATGCCCATGGGTGGCGTACAGCGCCGTCCCCTCCCAGTCCAGAAGCGCATAATCCGCCCGCATGGGAAACTCCAGCACCATCTGGTCCACCTCGCTGTCGCAGTTGCCCCGTACGGCCAGAATGCGCTCCTTAACGGAGTTGAGCATCCCCGCCGCCGCCATGCAGTCATAATCCCGGGGCAGAGCGTTCCGAGGCCCGTGGTACAGCAGATCCCCCAGCAGCAGCAGCCTCTCCGGCTGCTCCGCGCGGAACGCATCCAGCAACTTTTGGGTGTAGTAGGCGGACCCATGGAGGTCCGAGGCAATCATCAGCTTCATCAGGTATCTCCTCCTTTGTTTTTCCGGTCCTCCATATTCTACACCATCTCCCTCCAAAATGCACGAAAAAAATCGGGGAAAATCTCCTGGGGCAGCCACTACTATTAGAGTCTGTTTTAAAACCATCAGGACAAGCAATGAGGATACAGGCGAGGCATGCAGCAGCATGAAAACAGAGCGCCTTCCGCGTTAAAGGCTGTTACCCTAATTACATGCCAAAATCCTCTTGCTTTTTCTACCTCCGTATGATATAACGACCAGGGAAACTTTTTCCTTACTACTATTTGAAGCGCCCAGGAGATCCATAATGGAAGAAATCCACCCCTACCACTTTTTTTCCCCGGCTGAAATTGACCAGCTCTCCCGCATGGAGGAGGCTGACCGGGCAAACGAATACCTGTACCGCGTGCTGGACATCGGCCAGTACATGCTCCAGTGCGGCGGCGAGGTCAGCCGTGTGGAGGACAGCATCCGGCGGCTCTGTCTCGCCTTCGGCGCGGAGCGGGCCGACGTGTTTACCATTACCTCCAGCATCGTGGTCACCATCTATTCCACCCGATTTGGCGCGGTGACCCAGACCCGGCGGATTACGGGCTCCGCCTACGATCTTCACCGGCTGGAGCTGCTCAACCAGCTTAGCAGGCGTATCTGCGCCGAGCACCTGAGCCTGGAGGACACCGGGCGGGCGCTGCGGGCGATTGTGAATACGCCCCAGTACAGCTTCGGGGTGCAGGTGTTTACTTACGCGCTGATCTCCGCCTCCTTCTCTCTGTTCTTCGGGGGCAGCTGGCTGGACGCGGCGGCCTCCGGGGTGATTGGCGTGGTGCTAAAATGCATGGACCGGCTGATCCGGCGGACAGAGGCCAACGCCTTCCTCTCCTCCCTGCTGTGCTCCTGTCTGGGCGGCCTTTTGGCGGGGGGCGCGGTGCGGCTGGGACTGGGGGACAACGTGGATATGATTTCCATCGGCAACATCATGCTGCTGATTCCCGGCATCGCTCTGACAAACTCCCTGCGGGATATGTTCAGCGGGAATACCATCTCGGGCCTCATGCGATTCATTGAGGCCATTTTGCTGGCGCTGACCATCGCTTTCGGCTTTGCGCTGGCGGCAAGTCTGATCTGAGGAGGCGGGAGATGCAGGATATGCTGATACAGCTGGTTACCGCTTTTCTGGGGTCCCTGGGCTTTGCGCTGCTGTTTCACGTGCGGCGGGAGAGATTGCTGCCGGCCAGCCTGGGGGGACTGCTGGCCTGGGGCGTGTACCTGCTGATGGGTATGGCGACAGACCAGGATGTGGTGCGGTACTTCGTGGCCTCGGTGGCGCTGACGGTGTACGCGGAGACCCTGGCCCGGGTGATAAAGGCCCCGGCCACCCTGTTCATCGTAACGGCCTCCATCCCCCTGATTCCGGGGGGATCTCTGTACCGGACCATGCAGAACTTCATGATGAATGACCTGGACGCCTTTTCGCGGCAGGGGCTGACTACGGTTCTGCTTGCGGTGGCTATAGCGGTGGGGATGTTGTTTCCCACCGCCATATTCCAGCTGCTGCGCCGCATACGCCCTTCGGAGGGGCCGGCGAAATGATCGGCCCCGCGTGGGCCCCACAAATGAAAGGAGAAGCCCTATGAAATGGCTCGAGCTGCACATCGACACGGTCCCCGCCGGTCTGGAGCCGGTGGAGGCCGCCCTCAGCGACCTGGGTATCGACGGTCTTGTAATTGAGGACGAGACCGATTTTCGGCGCTTTCTGGAGCAGAACAAGCAGTACTGGGACTATGTGGATGAAGAGCTGGACCGGTCCATGACCGGCAAGTGCCGGGTCACCTTTTACGCGGAGGAGAACGAGGCCGGCTTCAGCCAGGTGGCCGCTGCCCGGATCGCCATGGCCAGGCTGAAGGAGGAACACCCGGAGTACGCCCCCCTTGTCATGACCATGGGCGGCATTGAGGACGCGGACTGGGAGAACAACTGGAAGGCTTTTTACAAGCCCATGGAGATCGGCGAGCGTCTGCTGGTCATCCCCGACTGGGAGGAGGTCGACCCCAAAGGGCGGGTGGCCCTGCGGATGAACCCGGGGCTGGCCTTCGGCACCGGGGGCCACGCCACCACGCGGCTGTGCCTGACGGCCCTGGAGAAGCTGGTGGAACCGGGGATGCGGGTGCTGGATCTGGGCTGCGGCAGCGGCATACTGTCCGTCGCCGCCCTGCTGCTGGGGGCGGAGAGCGCTTTTGGCTGCGACATTGACGAGAAGGCGGTGGACGTGGCCTATGAAAACGCCGCCCTCAACGGAGTGGACAGGTCCAGGTATGCCGTGCGGGCCGGAGACGTGCTGCGCGACGAGGGACTGCGCCGGGAGATGGGCGGGGGGTACGACATCGTAGTGGCCAACATTGTGGCCGACGTCATCATCGCCCTGGCCGGCTCGGTACGGGGCTGGATGAGACGGGGAGGGCGTTTCCTTGCCTCCGGCGTGATCGACAGCCGCTGGGAGGAGGTCCGAGACGCTTTGACGGCGGCGGGCCTCAGCGTGGAGGAGGTCAACGCCAGCGAGGGCTGGTACAGCTTCCTCTGCTCCTGACGGGCCGGAGAGAAAGGAGAGCGTACATGACATATCGCCGGGATTTTACCATATCCTTGAAGGAGACCCAGGATTTCTATCTATCCCTGGTCCTGCGCCGGTGGCGGATGGGGCTGGCGGGCTTCGCGCTGGTGGGTGCGCTGGCTGTGGCGCTGTACACCGAAGGGATGGACTGGCCGGTGCGCGCGGCGCTGACGGCAGTGGGCGCGCTGCTGGGGGCAGAGATCGCCGCGCTGGTCCTCGTCGTCTCCACCAGAGGGCGGGTCAGACGGCAGATGCGCTCCGCCGGACGGAACGCCTACGTTCAGGAGACGGAAATCAGCGGCTTGGGCGTGCATGTGACGGTGGACGGAAAGCGGGCGAAGATGCCCTTCCCGGAGCTGCTGCGGGTAAGGGAGACCCGGCGGGCCTTTTATCTGTTTTTGTCGGAGCAGCAGGCGTGGATATTGCCCAAGGCCCAAATGGAGGACCCCCAGGGGGAGTCAGAGCAGCTGCGGAGATTGTTCCGCACAGTCATCGAGAAGCGGCGGCTGGAGCTGCGCGGCAGGCAGGGGCCGCAGTAAGAAAACAGGGGGGCGCGGAGCTGGAAAAATCTGGCGCGTCCCTCTTTGTAACAATTCCATTACGATTGCCGCCGCCCTATTGCAATCCAACCCTGATTCGGGTAAAATTGGCGTAAGAGCTGAATGGGTGGTTCGCCGCCTTTTGCATTTTGGGCGTATGCCGGAAAGGAACAGTATGATGAAAAGGAAGCTGCTGGCTCTGGCGCTGAGCTGTCTGATGTGTCTGGCCCTGGTGGGGCCCGCACGGGCGGCGGTGGAGGAGATCGCCGATCTCCGGGTGGACGATGTGACCGCCTACAGTCCGGAGGTGGGTATCTATACGGTGGTGGAGCGCGGGCTGTACGGCTTCTGCGCAGCGGACGGCAGTATGCTGGCGGAGCCGGCCTATGTCGCCGTGGGCGAGTTCAGCGAGGGAATGGCCGCCGTGTCCCTGGCGGGGGAGTGGACCACGGTGCATGACGGCGGGGAGCCGGTGCGCGTGCTCCAGGGCGGCCGGTTTGGATATGTAAACGCCGACTGCGCGGTGACTGTGCCCATGCGGTACAGCCGGGCCTTCCCCTTCTCCGAGGGGCGGGCCTTTGCGGTGAGCGCCGAGACGGGGCGGCTGGTGCTGCTGGATCAGCTGGGCCAGGAGTTGGCCTCTTACCCCTGGGCTGAGGTAATGGAGAACGAGAGCATCCAATTCAGCGAGGGACTGGCCGTGATTCCCACCCGGCGGGGCGGAGCGCTGGTCTATATGGTGGTGGATCTGGCGGGGCGCGAGGTCTGCGTTCTGACGGATGTTTATGTGGACTTTACAAATGGCTATCACAGCGGACGGGTGGCCGTGTCGTCGGAGGGGGAATGGATTACCGGCCCCTCCGGACTGACCAGGCGGTTTGAGGCCGCCCCCGACAGCTGGGGCTACCGAGATGTGAAGGGCGAGGCGGCAGGCGGCGGCTTCGCCGCGGCTCAGAGCTTCAGCGAAGGGCTGGCCGCCGTGGGACTGCGCAGTGAGCGGGGAGATGTGCTGTACGGGTTCATCGATCCCGAGGGCGCGTTCATAGTGCCGGCGGAGTACGACGAGGTTCGGCCCTATGAAAACGGCCTGGCGGCGCTGCGCCGGGGCGGAAGATGGGCATTTGTAGACCAGACGGGGCGAACCACCACCGGATTTGCCTACGATGAGACGGGGCGGTTCGCGGAGGGCGTGGCTCTGGTGCGCTCAGACGGACGGCTGCGGGCCGTGGATGAACGGGGCTGGACCCTGTTCACCTGCGAGGAGGCCGTCAGCGGCGAGCCCTTCAGCGGCGGCGTGACCGTGGTGCGTCGGGCCGACGGGCTGTGGGGCGTGTGCGACAGAGAGGGCAATATGCTGACCGCCTTCGACTATGAGAATGCGAGGCACTGGGACGGGTTTCTCTGGCTGAAGCGGGGCGATCTGTGGCGGGTTTACCGCACGGAAGATGTGATTGACGCAAACCGCGCCGCGCCAGAGGGCGTGACCGCCCCCGTGGGAGCCTTTATTGATGTGCCCCAGGATTCGTGGTATGCCGCTGCCGTCACCTGGGCGACGGACCACGACGTCATCACAGGCACCGGTGGAGGGCAGTTCTCCCCCGACAAACCCTGCACCGTAGGGGAGATCATCACCTTCCTGTGGAGAGCCCTCGGGCGGCCTGCTCCGGAGGTAGAGAACCCCTTCACGGACGTGTTCCCCACAAACTACTATTATCAGGCGGCGCTGTGGGCTTGCCAAAGCGGTCTGGTGGAGGACGGCGAGTTCGGCGCGGCCCAGCTGTGTACCAGGAGCATGGCGGTCACCTACCTGTGGCGGCTGGCCGGAGGACCCTTCAGCATGGCGGCGCTGTTTGGCGACGTACCACTGGACGCACCTTATGCCCAAGCGGTGTCCTGGGCGGTGGAGGAGGGCATCACCGCTGGCAGCGGGGATGGGCTCTTCTCCCCTGAGGGAATTTGCAGCAGAGGGCAGATCGTTACATTTTTGCACCGGTATCTGACGGAGTAATGCTATTCCCAAATTAGGAGAGCCGCATTGCGGCCCGCCTAACGCCGGGCAAAAATCCTGAAATCGCAATGGTTTTTGGTCTGAGGCCAAAGTTCTTTCGTGATACTTTTTTAAAGGTATGAGAAGCGGAACAGAGCAGGATAAAAAGGGCTTGCCGTTGAAGCGGCAAGCCCTTTTTTCACTTTTTCAGTTCACCGGTGGCACTGGCGGTCAGATAGGCGTTAATAAACCCATCCAGATCGCCGTCCATGACAGCGGTGATATTGCCGTTTTCGAACCCTGTCCGTGTGTCCTTCGCCAGGGTATAGGGCATAAAGACATAGGAACGGATCTGGCTGCCCCACTCGATTTTCATCTGCACGCCCTTGATGTCTGAAATCTTCTCCGCGTGCTGCTGGGCCTTCATCTCCATCAGCTTGGCCCGCAGCATCTTCATGCAGTTCTCCCGGTTCTGCACCTGGCTGCGCTCCTGCTGGGAGGAGACCACCACGCCGGTTGGCCGGTGTATAAGACGTACGGCGGAGGAGGTCTTGTTGACGTGCTGTCCGCCTGCGCCACTGGCTCGGTAGACCTGCATCTCGATGTCCTCCTGACGAATCTCCACGCTGTTGTCGTCCTCGATCTCCGGCATGACCTCCACAGCGGCAAAGGAGGTCTGCCGCCGGGCGTTGGCGTCAAAGGGGGAGATGCGCACCAGACGGTGGACCCCGTTCTCGCTGCGCAGGAAGCCGTAGGCGTTCTCGCCCTCAATGGAGATGGCGGCGGACTTGATGCCCGCCTCGTCCCCGTCCTCATAGTCCAGGGTCTTCACAGTAAAGTTGTGCCTCTCGCCCCAGCGGGTGTACATGCGGAAGAGCATCTGGCACCAGTCCTGGGCCTCGGTGCCGCCGGCTCCAGCGTGGAGGGTGAGGATAGCGTTGTTGGCGTCGTATTCCCCGGTCAGAAGAGTTGCCAGGTTGGCCTCCTCCAGAGAAGACTCCAGCTTGTCATATCCCTCCTGCACTTCGGGCAGGAGGCTCTCGTCGTCCTCCTCCATGGCCATCTCCACCAGTGTGGTCAGGTCCTCCCACTGGGAGGTGAGACGGGCATGATGTTCCAGCTTGTTTTTCAGCTGCTTGGTGCGCTGGAGGACCTTCTGGGAGGCGGCTACGTCGTTCCAGAAATTGGGATCGCCGGTTTTCTCCTCCAGCTCCTCCACCTCCCGGCGGGCTCCCTCCAGGTCCAGGGCTGCCGCCAGCTTTTCCAGCCGCGGGCCGATGGCGGTCAGCTTCTGTTTATAGGCGTCATATTCGATGATAGGCATAATTCATTCTCCGTCTTAAAAAGTCTGCATATAGTATGCCATAAAATGCGAGGGCTGTAAAGGGGCGAAAAAGGCATCCAGAGAGGAAAATCACAGATTTCCCGGGGAAAATACGGATCCCTCAGTTTTTCGGAGGGTGTGCGTCCTGCCGCGCCTCGCCGGCGGAGAGAGCGGCCTCCACATTTTCGCCCACCCGGTCCAGCAGGAGGAACAGCGTCCGCCGCTCCTCTTCTGTAAAGTTCGCCAGAAGCATATGGCCGTACTGCCGCTGTATGGCCCGGCCCTCTGCCACCACCGGCGCTGCTGCCTCGGTCAGGTGCAGGTGGATGGTTTTCCGGTTACCCTCCCGCAGCCGCCGCTCCACCAGTCCGCGGCCCGCCAGGGCCTCCACCCCCACGGAGACGTGGGATTTGGCCAGGTGGCGTTTTTCCACGATGTCCCGGGCGGTGTCACTGTCCGGGTTGTTCGCTAAAAACAGCAGGATGTCCATCTCCAGCTGGGACATGCCTATCCGCTCCAAAAGGGGGGTGAAAAGGCCGCAGTACAGCTTGCGAAGTCCCTGGGATCGAGTGAAAAACGGGGGCAGCATGGGCAAACGCCGTCCTTTCCTTCCTTTTTCTGCGAATATAGCACACATGGTTTCGGGTGTCAAGTGCGCATTCGGCCTGCGACCGGGCGGGCATTTGCCGGAAGAAGCCTACACCTCCTCCGATAAATGGAAGGACAGGAGCAGATACAGCCGCACGCTCTCGCTCTCCAGGTCAAGCTTCGTCAGTGCCGCAATTTTCTCCAGCCGGTATAGAAGGGTGGTGCGGTGAATAATCAGGGCGGCGGCAGTTTTAGGGATACTCCTCTCGTTTTGCAGAAAGCATTTCAGTGTGGGGCAGTATTGACTGCCATGCTCCTGATCGTACTGTCGGAGGAAGCGTGGGATGGAGGAGAGGTACAGCGGGAGCGGCGTGGGCGTCTCCACATGGGAGAGCAGATAGTCCAGGGCGCAGTCCTCGAAGGCCATGCACCACTGATGGCTGCGCAGGCGGGCGGCGAGGTCCACGGCGTAGCTGGCCTGGACGTAGGCTGTATTCAGATGAAGGATGCTCTCTACCGGCAGGGACAGGCCGGCATACATAAGACTGTCCCGGAGGAAGGGGGCCAATTTGGAGCGGAGAAAGGATTGGTCCAGCCTGGCCGCTTCCATATCCACCACCATGCACAGCTGCCGCTCGTGGAAAAAGAGGAAGGTCCCCACAAAGGTGGAGGACAAACTGTTGCGCAGCACGTTGCTGCTGGTGACGGCGTGTTCCGGACTCTGGCTGCGCAGCTTGACCAACATGAATCGTCCCCGTTCCCGCCAGCCCAGAGCGGTCAGCAGGACGCGCAGGTCCCGGCGGTCCGCCTCGCCGACAGTCAGCAGGTCTCTCATGGTGCCGATCAAATCCCGCTGGCTCTGGTCGGCGCTCATATCGTCCCGGCGGAGAATCATCAGCACGTATTCCGCCAGATATTCCACCAGTAGGCTGTCCCCTGGCTGCAGGGGTACATGGAGCTCGTTGACCAGCAGCCGGGCCCGGTAGTAGTCCGCGTCCCGAATGTTGACGTACAGCGAGCGCATATGGTAAGGATAGTGGTTGGTGCCCCAGATGGCAGCCCGGGTCTGGCGGAGGGTGTCCCGGTACCCCTCGCTGAACTTAAAGTCTTCCACCAGCCACAGAGGGATGAAATATTTGCCCGTATCCTGGTTATAGTCCAGCTCCAGCATCCCCTCCACATGGCATGGCAGTGCCAGAATGGCGAAGACATTGTCGTGGATATAGACCGGATTTTGCAGGTAGGCTGTGGCCGCCGCGCACAGATCGTTTAAGCTGCCGCCGTGGTTGAGAATCCAGTTCAGCTCCGCCTCAAAATCGCGAAAACGCTGGAATATCCGGGACAGCTCGTTGACCGCCTCCAGAAAATCGCGGTCATGGAGGCAGATATGTTCCGCCAGGCCCGGCTGGCTGCCGATGGACAGGTAGGGATACAGATCACAGGGAAAGTCGTCCTCTTCCCGCAGGACGTAGAGCACGTCCTGCTCCGGTATCTCGCCGGGGGTGAAGACGCGAAAGCAAAAAAAACGAGCCTGATTCCGGGACTCCATGTCAAAGCTCCACAGCAGGTTGTCAAACTCGTCGGCAATCAACTGGAGGGACAGGGCCATCTGACGGCGTGGTGTGCGGGGGATTTTGTACATCGAGGCGGGACCTCCTTTGGCGGAATGGCGGATTCTATGAGAGTCTGGAAACAGTATATCCTCATTTTTGTGGAAATGGAAGTAGGGAATGCTGCAAATTAGAGGAAAATTTGACGGTCCCTTTTGTTGCTGATTGACAAATAAGGAGAAAAAGAATACTATACAATTAGACAAAAAGACAAAAAAGCAACAAATCAGTCAGAAGAGCGGCTATGCCGGCTTACAACAAAAACAATGAATCAACAGGTACGAGGGGCTCGGCCGCAGCGTCGGAGGAGCCAAGGTGTGTGATCGTCCGCGCCGCGGCGCGGTGATTAAATTTTTGATCGGGGGAGAAATCAATGGAGAAAAATACGAAGAATAAGAAAGAACCCAAGAGGCTGTCATCCGCGCTGAGGAACTTTTTCGGCGTCGGCGACGCCGGCTTCGTCCTCATGAGCAACATCGAGACCTTCTACTTTATGACATTTCTGACGGACGTGGCCGGATTCTCGGCGGTCATCTCCGGACTCATCAACACGGTGTTTTCCACAGTGGATGCCTGCCTGTCCTGGATTTACGGCGGCATCCTCAACGGCACTAAAGCAAAAAAATGGGGGCGCTACCGCTCCTGGCTGATTCTTACACCTTGGATCGTACCCCTTCTGTTTGCGTTCCAGTTTATCCGTATCAGCGATAATGAGATGATTTCTGCGGTGGTTATCATCATTGCCGCCATCGTGTCCCACGTGGTGTGGAACATCGGATATGTGGCTAACGCCACACTGGTCAGCGTAGTCGGCAAAACCCCGGAGGACAAAGCGACCTTGTCCTCCTCCCGCGCTACTTGGAATAACATCGGCGGTCTGCTCTTCAGCTATCTGGGGCTTCCTTTTGCTACGTTGCTGGCCGGTTTCGTGGGCGAGCAAAACAAGTTTGCCGCCGCCGCTTTCTGCCTGGGCATCCTGATGGCTCTGGGTTATTTCGCCCACTTCAAGATGACCGAGGGCTATGAGGAGATCGAGGATGCCAGTCACGCCAAGGCTGCCCAAACCAACAAGACCAGCATCCCCGAGATGTTCCGTTCCCTGTTCCAGAATCCCCAATTGCTCATCCTTATGATTGCAGACCTGGCCAAGTGGTGTGTGAAGTTCGTCACTGCCGCCGCCGCCATCTACTACTTCCGCGACGCAATGGGCAACCCCGCCTACATGACCGGCTACACCTTGTCTATCGCCATTGGCGCTATTATCGGAGCCTATATGGTCCGCTTCCTGGTGCAGAAGTTTGATGCCCGTACCATCACCATTGGCGCTTATATCGGTATGGCAATTTTTCTGTTCCTCATCTACATCTTCTATTCCAACGCCATCCTGGTCATCGCCCTGATGACTCTGGCCCAGGTGTTCTACGGCGTAGCCTTCGCCTCCTCCCCGGCTCTGTACGCCGACACGGTAGTCTACGCCACCTGGAAGACGGGAAAGAACGCCGCCGGCTGGATCATGGGCCTGCAGAATCTGCCTCTGAAGATCGGCGTGTTCCTCCGCGGCGTCATTGTAGCGGCCTGCCTGAGCGCGGTGGGCTGGCAGTCTGGTGCTGTGCTTGAGGGCGCCGCCCGTCAGGGCATGACGGTGGCCTTCGCCCTGGTTCCCGCTATCTTCTGCGCCGCCGGCGCGCTGCTGCTGATCGTTGGTTACCGTCTGACCAAGGCGCGCGTGGCCCAGTATCAGGCTGAGATCGACGCCAGAGCGTAAAAAGTACATTGAATACTGAGAAATACTTACAGCGGCTCGGCCAGCCCCGCCCCTCCGCCCCCACCGCGGAGGCGCTGCGCGGGCTGGTCCGAGCCCACCTGGAACAGATTCCCTTTGAGAATCTGGAAATTGCCAGAGAGGGCCGCTGTCCCTCACTGGAGAGCGAGGACCTGTTTCAAAAGGTGGTGGACCGGCACAGGGGCGGCTACTGCTTCGAACTGAACAAGCTGTTTTATCTGCTGTTGCAGGAGTTGGGCTATAGCTGTTATTGCGCCGCCGCCCGAATTCTCTACCGGCGCACGGATCCACGTCCCCTGTCCCACCGAGTGATTGTCGTGGACACGGCGGACGAAGGCCGATGGCTGTGTGACGTGGGCTATGGCGGCCCGGGGCCCAAAGGGGCTCTGCGCATGGTCCCCGGAGAACAGACCGCGGCGGGGGAGACCTTTGACCTGCGGGAGGAGGACGGCGAGACCGTGGTATACCGTCATGATCCCGATGAGGCGCGGAGGTTGATGGCCTTTCGTGACGCACCAGTCATGGAGGTGGACTTTGATGTGCTCAACGGCTATTTCGGCTGGCACCCCAAGTCCATATTCACCCAGAAACTGGTGGTCTACCGCTGCACGGAGGACGGCCTGGCCTCGCTGGTGGCGGATCAGTTCACCCTCACTCGGCAGGGGGAGACGGTGGAAGCACGTAAAATCTCCGGCGAGGCGGAACTTGCCCGCGTTTTGTGGGACAGCTTTGGTCTTGAGCTGCCCCCGCCGCCGGAAATAATAGGAGGATAAAGTATGATCGTTATCGGCGAAAAGATCAACGGCTCCATCCCAGCCGTAGCGGACGCCATCGCCCGCAGGGACAGCGATTTCATCAAGGAGCGCGCCAAGCTCCAGACGGATGCCGGCGCTTCCTTCATCGACTGCTGCGCCTCCGTTCCGGAGAGTGAGGAGGTGGAGACCCTCCACTGGATGATCGACTGCATCCAGTCCGTCACCGACGTGCCCATCAGCGTGGACAGCCCCAGCGCCGATGTGCTGGTGGAGGCTTATAAGTTCTGTAAGAAGCCGGGCCTGTTCAACTCCGTCTCCGGCGAGGGGGACAAGATCGACAAGATCTTCCCCATTTTGGCTGCCAACCCGGGCTGGGAGGTTATCGCTCTGCTCAGTGACGACACCGGCATCCCCAAGAGCGCCGCCGACCGGCTGAAGGTCTTCGACAAAATCATGGCCAAGGCCAAGGAGTACGGCGTGTCCCCCAACCGCATCCACATTGATCCCCTGGTGGAGATGCTGTGTACCTCGGAAAACGGCATTGAGACCAACACGGAGGTTATCTCCACTGTGCGGGAGAAATACCCCTCCATCCATATCACCGCCGCCGTCAGCAACATCTCCTTCAACCTGCCGGTGCGGAAGATGATCAACTTCGGTTTCACCGTCCTTGCCATGAACAGCGGACTGGATAGCGCGATCCTGGACCCCACTAACCGGGATCTCATGGGCCTGATTTACGCCACCGAGGCACTGCTGGGTCTGGACGACTACTGCATGGAGTACATCAGCGCCTACCGCGAGGGCCTGTTCGGCCCCGTGAAGAACTAAGCATCCCAGCGCATAGAGCCGATATTTTAATAAATAGGAGGAACATCAAAATGTCTGTTTTGCAGGAACTGTCCCTGAACGTGGAGAAGGGCAAGAGAAAGGTTATCCCTGGTCTTGTCCAGCAAGCTCTGGACGAGGGTATCGACCCCAACGTAATCCTCAACGAGGGCATGATTGACGCCATGAGCCGCGTGGGCGAGGCCTTCCGCGACGGCAAGATTTTCGTTCCCGAGATGCTCATCGCCGCCAAAGCCATGCAGGCTGGCGTGGCCACTTTGAAGCCCGCTCTGGCTGCCGGCGGCGCCGTCAGCCGCGGCAAGATCATCCTGGGCACCGTGGCGGGCGACCTCCACGATATCGGCAAGAATCTGGTGGGCATGATGCTGGAGTCCGCCGGCTTCGAAGTCATCGATCTGGGTGTGGATGTGGCCGACGAGGCCTTCCTGGACACCTATGACAAGAATCCCGACACCAAGATTATCTGCCTGTCCGCTCTGCTGACCACCACCATGCCCGCCATGCGCTCCGCCGTGGCGAAGATCAACGCCGCCCCCTGGCGCAGCAAGGTGAAGGTCATGGTGGGCGGCGCTCCCATCACCCAGGCTTTCTGCGACGAGATCGGCGCAGACTGCTATACCGCCGACGCGGCCTCTGCCGCCGAGGCCGCCAAGAAGTTGGCCGAGTAAGGGAAAGGAGAGAGGAAACGATATGCTGACTAAACGTCAAAACCTGCTGGAAACCATCCGCGGCGGCAATCCCGACCGCTTTGTCAAGCAGTACGAGGCTTTCGCCATGATTCTCGGCTCCCCCTTCGGCAAGCGCAATCCCAACCCGAAGTATGGCGAGCTGAACGTAGTCAACGCCTGGGGCGTAACCAAGTCCTACCCCGAGGGAACCCCCGGCCCCTTCCCCGTCCATACGCCGGACAAGATCGTCATCAAGGATATCGAAAATTGGCGGGACTATGTGAAGGTGCCCCAGGTGGTCTATGACGCCGAGGAGTGGGAGCCCTTCATTGCCATGGCCGAGAAGGTGGACCGGAAGGAACAGTTTGTCACGCCCTTCTTCGCCCCCGGCATCTTCGAGCAGTGCCACTACCTGATGGAGATTCAGAACTGCCTGATGGCTTTCTATGAGAACCCCGACGAGATGCACGAGCTGATCGACTGCATCACCGAGTTCGAGCTGGACTACGCCCGGGAGCTGTGCAAGTACGTCAAACCCGACGCCATGTTCCACCACGACGACTGGGGCACCCAGATTTCCACCTTTATGTCCCCTGATATGTTCCGGGAATTCATCAAACCCGCCTATGAGAAGGTGTATGGCTACTACAAGAGCCACGGCGTGGAACTGATCATCCACCACTCCGATTCCTTCGCCGCTACCCTGGTGCCCGATATGATCGATTTGGGCATTGATATCTGGCAGGGCGTCATGACCACCAACAACATCCCTGAACTTATCAAGCAGTACGGCGGCAAGATCTCCTTTATGGGCGGCATCGACAGCGCCAGCGTAGATTTCGAGGGTTGGACCCAGGATGTAATTGCGAAGGAAGTGGAGCGGGCCTGCACCGAGTGCGGAAAGCTGTATTTTATCCCCAACGCCTCTCAGGGCCTGCCCGTGAGCACCTTCCCCGGCGTATACGAGGCGCTGGATGTGGAAATTGACAAGTGCTCCAAGAAGTTCTTTTAAGTAAATCCACTGTGTGACAAGTTAAATCACGCGGATACAGGGAAACCGGGGCTCCGGTTTCCCTGTACTGCAAAGAGGAGGGATTGACGAAATGAAGCAGATGTACCCCAACCTGTGCAAACCCATTACCATCGGCAATGTAACCTTCCGCAACCGGATTTTCTCCGCGCCTATGTCCGGCGCAGATATCACGCCGGACTGCAACATCGGGATGCGCTCCACCTACTTCTATGAGATGCGCGCCAGAGGCGGCGCGGCGGCTGTCACCGTCAGCGAGCTTGTGGTGGACCCCAAGACGGATGCGTCCTTTATGTACCACCTCACCCGCACCAACCCCGGTTCTATCCCCAGCTTCACCTATACCGCCGACGCCATCAGCCGCCACGGAGCGGTGCCCAGCGTGGAGTTCTCCCACGCCGGACAGTATGCGGGCACTTACCTGCTGGACAAGGACGCCAAGCAGGAGATGGTCCAGTACGGCCCCAGCGACTGCACCCGGCCCGACGGCATCCCCGTCAGAGCCCTGAGCAAGGAGCAGATGGCGGAGATGGTGGATACCTACCGGGAGACGGCGAAACTGGCGAAGCTGTGCGGTTTCAAGATGATCATGGTCCACGCGGGCCATGGATGGCTTCTCAACCAGTTTTTGTCCCCCTATTTTAACCATCGGGAGGACGAGTACGGCGGCAGCTTGGAAAACCGGCTGCGCTTCGTTCGGGAGATCATCCAGGCGGTGCGGGACGGCGTGGGCGCCGGATTCCCCATTGAGCTGCGCATGAGCGGCTCAGAGTTCTTTGAGGGAGGCTACGGCCTAGAGGAGGGCTGCCGGATTGCCCATGGACTGGAGGACCTGGTGGACCTGATCCACGTGTCCGCCGGCTCCTATAAGTACGGCTTTTCCATCACCCATCCCTCCATGTTCCGGGACCACGGGTGCAACGTGTTCCTGGCTAAGGAGATCAAAAAGCACGTCAGTGTCCCCGTGGCCGCCATCGGCGGCCTAAACGATCCGGAGATGATGGATAAGCTCATTGGCGACGGCGACGTGGACGTGGTGTACATGGGCCGGGCCCTGTTGGCGGACCCTGAGCTTCCCAACAAGGTCATGGCCAACCGTCCGGAGGAGATCGTCCGGTGTCTCAGATGCTTCGTGTGCATGGCGGAGCGGGGCGTCACCTCCACCCGCCGGTGCAGCGTCAACCCCCGGATCGGCCGGGAGCACGAGGGCATGGAGGTCCTGCCCGCCCGGATCAAGAAGAAAGTTCTGGTGGCCGGCGGCGGCGTGGGAGGGCTTCAGGCGGCCATCACCGCCGCACAACGGGGCCATCAGGTGGTGCTGTGCGAAAAGAGCGGGCAGCTGGGAGGTATCCTCAACTGCGAGCAGGCTATTGACTTCAAATACGAGATGTATCAGCTGGGCCAGACCCTGGCCCTCCAGGCCCAGCGGGAAGGGGTGGAGATCCGCCTGAACACCGAGGTCACGCCGGAACTGGCAGAGGGCTTCGACGCGGTGATCGTAGCTGTGGGCTCCAATCCCATTGTCCCCCGGCTGCCCGGCATCGAGCAGGCTGTGGTGGTCAATAACTACTACAAGGAGAAGGATAAGGTCACCTCGGAGGAGATCGTGGTTCTGGGCGGCGGCCTGGCGGGCTGTGAGTGCGCGGTACACCTGGCCCGGGACGGCAAGAAGGTCCGTCTGGTGGAGATGTTGGACGAGGTATGCCGGGATGCCAACATCCGCCACCGCCCTATTCTGCTCCAGGAGCTGAAGGACCGGGGTGTGGAGATCCTGACGGGCCACCGGGCCCTGGAGATCAAGTCCGAAGGAGTCCTCTGCCAGAACAAGGCGGGGGCGCAGGTCCTGGTTCCCGGCGGGAATGTAATCTGCGCCGTGGGCCAGCGGGCCAACCGGGACGCGGCCGACGCGCTGCGCGCCAGCGCGCCCTTCGTACGTCTGGTGGGCGACTGTGTGCGGCCCGCCAATATCTGTATGGCGATTTACGAGGCGTACCACGCGGCGATAGACATCTGATATGGGAGAAATCATCGTTACCCTGCGCCCCTCCGGTGAGCGGTTTACCGCCCCGGCGGGGCAGGGATTGCTGGAGGCTCTGCAACGGCACGGCATTCCGCTGGACGCGCCCTGCGGCGGCAAGGGGACATGCGGAAAGTGCCATGTTCTGGTAAATGGCCGGAAGGCGCCGGCCTGCCAGTACACGCTGACGGAGGACGTGGTCGTGGACCTGCCGGAGCAGGCGCAGGTGCGGGTCCTGACGGGGGACGGCGGCGGCGAGGCCGACGGGCGGTATGCGTATGTGCTTGCCTTTGACGTGGGAACCACCACGGTGGCGGCTTTCCTGTGCGACGGCCGGACCGGGCGGCAGCTCGCCTGCGCCAGTGCCGTGAATCCTCAGAGCGCCTACGGCGCGGACGTCATCGCCCGCATCCAGTACGAGCTGGAGCATCACGATGGGCAGATGGCGGAGGAGATCCGGAGATGTCTGGCCCGGCTGACCCGAGAGGCTGCCCGGGAGGCAGGCGTAGGCCCGGAGCAGATCGGTCTGGTGACGCTGGTGGGGAATACCGCCATGCACCACCTGCTGCTGGGGCTGGACGTGGAACCGCTGGTGAAGCCGCCCTATATGCCCTCCATGCGTGGGACCGTGGAACTGACCGGGGCGGACTGGCTCCCCGTCGCACCGGAAACCCCGGTGCGGGTGCTGCCAAACATCGCCGGCTTCGTGGGCGCAGACACGGTGGGGTGCATGGTTTCCGCCGGCTTTGACCGCCGGGAGGCGCTGACGCTGCTCATTGACATCGGTACGAACGGCGAAATGGTTTTGGGGGACCGGGAACGCCGGACAGCCTGTTCCACGGCGGCGGGCCCCGCCTTTGAGGGGGCGAAGATCCGCTTTGGAATGCGGGGTGCGCCCGGGGCGATCGACCACGTCTCTCTGGAGGAGGGACGGCTTGTCTGCCACGTGATCGGTGAAGGGGAGGCTCGGGGCCTGTGCGGCTCCGGTCTGTTGGACGCGGTGTACGCGCTGCTGCAGGGGGGCTTTGTGGACGAAAGCGGCCGGATGTGGCCGGAGGTTCCTGGCCCATGGATGACCGTGGACGGACAGCCTGCCTTCCTGCTGCGAGATGGGGTGTACCTGACCCAGAAGGATATTCGGGAGGTACAGCTGGCCAAGGCCGCCATCCGAGCGGGGATCGAGCTGCTGCTGGACACCATGGGCCGGGAGCGGACGGAGGTTCGGGAGGTATTGCTGGCTGGCGCATTCGGCAGCTTCCTGTCTCCGGAGAGCGCCTGCGGCATCGGAATGTTTCCGCCGGAGCTGCTGGACCGGGTTCAGGCCATCGGTAACGCCGCCGGCGAGGGTGCGAAGCAGTGCGCCCTCCAGGAGGAGGCCTACCGCCGGAGCATTGCGCTGGCGGAGGAGACGGCATTTCTGGAGCTGGCTAACCTGCCGGCCTTTCAAGACTGCTATGTGGACTGCCTGGAATTCGGAGAGGAGGACGGCGTGTGGAAGAGCTGATCAAGCTGGCCCTTGCCCATGGCTTCACCTATGCGGCGGCCCTGAACCCGGCGGCACTGTCGGTGCGCGGGGAGGTCCGGGACATGTGCGCGGCGGGCAGGTGCAGGGCCTACGGGCATAACTGGACATGTCCGCCCCACTGCGGGACCCTGGAGGCGTGCGGTGAGCGCATTGCCGGAATGAGCGGCGGACTGCTGGTGCAGACCGTGGGTCAGCTGGAGGACTCCTTCGATATCGAGGCTATGGCTGAGACAGAGCGGCTGCATCTGGACCACTTTCACGCCCTGGCAGACCTGCTGCGGGAGCGCTGGCCGGGGGTTTTGTGCTTGGGCAGCGGCGGGTGCCGGCTGTGTAAAAGCTGCGCCTATCCGGAGCCCTGCCGCTTTCCGGAGCGCGCCTGTTCGTCCATGGAAGGCTATGGACTGCTGGTCAACGACGCCTGTGAGGCGGCGGGGGTGTCCTATTACTACGGAAAGGGCACCTTGGCTTATACTGCGTGTTATCTGTTTCCGCAGGCCTGAGCGGCCGGCGAAGTGAGTTGTGTGTTGTTTTTGCGCAAACATATTGGAGGTTGCTATGGATCGAGATACCCGCTCCCTGGAGAGCTATTTAAAGCCGCGCACTCTGTTTCGATTTTTCTTTTTTTCCGTGCTGGGGGTTTTCGTGTTTTTTATTAACGTACCGTTCCCGGCCTATCAAATTTCGGTTGGTCCCTGGCAGTGGGGTGCGGTGGCTGCCCAATCCAATGTTATCGTCTCCCACCTGACAAATCTGGTGAAGGCGGCGCTCTATACCGGGAATTTCCCGGCCATGCCCTTTGTGGTGTGGGGGATCGGGGTGTATAGCATCGTGGACCTGTTTTTCCTGCGGCCCAAAAAATTCTGGGGCACCACCAAGGTGGCGGCGGTCTTCGCTGTATTTAAAATTGTGGGCTTCCTACTGCTGAGCTGCGCCATTGTGGACATCTACTTTGGTGTGCATTTCCCCTTCATGGGCTGGTTTTTTGATCCGGTGGCCTCTCTGGGGGGCAAGAGCATCTCCGCGTTTATTATGTCCAACATCCTGGTGACCATCTGCATCAGCATCCCGGCCGCGTCCCTGTTCCTGCCGATGCTGGTGGACTACGGTCTGGTGGAATTTGTTGGCGTGCTGGTACGGACGGTGATGCGGCCGGTGTTCAAGCTGCCTGGCCGCTCGGCGGTGATCAGCGTGTCCGCCTTTCTGGGTAATTTCTCCGTGGGGCACATCGCCGTCAACGACCAGTATAAGACCGGTCGCATGACCGAGCGGGAGGCGGTAGTCATCGGCTCCAGCCTCTCCACCGTGTCGGTAGGCTTCCTGCTGGCCCTTGCCACCAACACAGGGCTGAACAACCAGGAGCTGTGGGGCAGAAGCTATTGGAACCAGTATTTCTGGCTGGCTTTCCTGGTGACGCTGCTGGTGACACTGGTGGGAGTGCGGATTTTCCCGCTGAGCAAGATCCCGGATAGCTTCTACCCCGGCGTGAAGCCCAACCCTGAACAGCCGGTGAAGCAGCACATGTTCCGAATGGCGCTGATCGAGGCCCTGGATCAGGCCCAGAACCAGCAGAACCTGGGGCGGCGGATCGGCTACATCATGAAGGAGACCATCGGCGTCTTGGGCACGGTGGCCTCGGGTACAGCATTTTTTGCCTCCTTCGGTGTGGTGCTGTATACATTCACGCCAGTGGTGACATGGCTGGGATATCTGTTCCGCCCCTTCTTCATGATTTTTGGCTTCTCCGGCGCGGAACTGGAGATCGCCTCCACCGGGGCCATGATCTCCTTTGTAGAGGTCACGGTACCCGCGCTGCTGGTGGCAGTCGGCCAGTGGAGTATGCGGCTGCGGTTCATGCTGGCGGTGCTGCCGGTGAGCTCCATTATCTTCCTGGCCAGCTTTGTCCCCTGCCTGATGGCCACCGACATCCCCGTAAAATTTTGGCATCTGTGCCTGATCTGGGTGGAGAGGATGATCCTGTCCATCATCTTTGCCGGTATTTTTGCCGTGCTGCTGTTCCCCGCAGGGATGGTGGCATGATGGGGAGAGAAGCGCCCCTCCAAAAAGTGTAGCTTGTGTGTGTATTTTCCAACAGTGAGAGAGCCGGGAAGGAGTGTACCTTCCCGGCTCTTTTTCTGTAGTACGGCTCTATAGCAGACAAATTGTAAACCATGCAACAAAATAAGGTTGACAAACCCTCCGTGATATGGTACAGTCAGGATCAGAACAAAGAAAAGGAGTTGATCCCCATAGAAATGACTGCACCAAAGATCCAGGTCCGGGACATTGCCTACATTGCGGTATTCACTGCGCTGATCGCCGTCTGCGCATGGATTGCCATCCCCACACCGGTCCAAATCGACTTCACGCTGCAGACCCTGGGCGTATTTTTAGCCGTGGGCGTACTGGGAGGCAAGCGAGGGACGCTGGCCGTTCTGGCCTATCTGTTGCTGGGCGCCGTGGGCGCACCGGTGTTCTCCGGGTTCAGCGGGGGCCTGGGGGCTCTTGTCAGCCCCAGCGGCGGGTATTTGATCGGTTTTTTATTCTCCGCGCTGCTGATGTGGGGCATGGAAAGGCTGCTGGGAACCAAGCTGTGGATGCTGGGGTTGAGTATGGCGCTGGGACTGTTGGTGTGCTATGCTTTCGGCACCATCTGGTTTATGATCGTCTATCCCATGGGCGGTGAGACGGTGGGACTGTGGACCGCCCTCGGGTGGTGTGTGTTCCCCTATGTCCTGCCCGATCTGCTGAAAATCGCCCTGGCCCTGGGTCTCTCCGCCCGTCTGCGCCGCCATGTCAAGTGAAGCGCTGGCCCTGCGGCCCCACCATGGTATGTGCCTGGCCTATTTTGTGGGTCTGGGATACAGCGGCGGATTTGCCGCCCATACCGCCCGGGTGCTGGAGGAACTGACTCCGGACCACCTCATCCGGCTGACGGTACATACCGACGCTGTGTGCGCGGCCTGTCCCCGAAACAGCGGCGAACGGTGCGACAATCCGGAGCTGGTGGAAGGCTATGACCGGGCTGTCCTGCGGCTGTGCGCTCTGGCGGAGGGAGCGGTGCTTCCCTTCGGGGCGTTTACCGCCCGGGTGCAGGAAAAAATTCTCGCCCCCGGTTTGCGCAGAGAAATCTGCGGAGACTGCCAGTGGAACAGCGTCTGCTCGTCCCATCCCAGCCGGTGGGTATGATCGTGTGATAGAAGCGCCCCCTGCTATGCCGGCGGCATAGCAGGGGGCGCTTTGTCATGGACAAAAAAAGAAAAATTTCAAAAAAGTCTTGACATTCCCACTGTGTCATGGCGTATCCTGTATTCCAGGAACCGGTTCCAAATAAAATGAGGGAGAGATGTCATGCTTACCATCGGTGAATTTTCCCGTCTAGGCCGCATAACGCCCCGAATGCTCCGCCACTATGATGCGCTGGGACTGCTGCATCCGGAGGCGGTGGGTGAAAACGGGTACCGGTATTACCGGCAGGAGCAGCTGTCCGGCCTTGTCCGGATTCAGTGGCTGAGCGGTTACGGTTTTTCTCTGCACGAGATCGGACCGCTGCTGGATATGGACGACCGGCAGCTGCTGCCCCTCCTGCAGCAGCGCCGTCTGGCCCTGTACCGGGAGCTGGACGGCAGGCGGGCCTTGCTGCACCGGCTGGAGGCGGACATCCTCCATATGGAAGGAGTTCCGATTATGGAAAAAACGTACCGTGTTATTTTGATGGAGGACCCGGAGCAGAAGGTCTTCTCCATCCGCAGGACCGTCGGTGTGGACCGGTATCACGAGCTTTTCAGCGAGCTGCGCCGTGAGGCGGCAGCCCGAGGGCTGATCCAGGCCGGTCCCATACAGATGCTTTACCACGACTCGAATTTCAGCCCTGAGCGCTCCGACGTGGAGGCGCAGATGGTCGTGGCCCAGGACGGCCCCGGCGTTACCGTCAAGCCCCGCTATACCTGCGCAGCGGTGCAGCACCGGGGGTCTTATGAAAATCTGCACTTGGCCTATGAGGCGCTGTGCGCCTGGCTGGCAGAGCACGTGGAGTACCGGCCCTGCGCCCCGGCGATGGACCGCTATCTGAACGACCCCCATCAGACGCCGGCGGACGAATTGGAGACAGGCGTACTTTTTCCGGTAGAGCGGGTATAAACCATTTTGTGAAAGGGGACGGCTTAACAGCCGTCCCCTTTTGCCGGCGGTATTCGCACTCCGCGCCGGCCCCCGCGGAACACACTTCCGGCAGTGCGGCATAAAATAAAGTGGTCGGCGGAATATGCGTCACAAGGGGGCGCCATGCGGCCGGCTGATTCGTGCTGATCGACTTAACTCGAAGACACGCCATTCCGCCCAGATCCTGCGGGCGGCAGGAAAGAAGGGGATCTATTATGCAGCAGATCCAGTGGCAGGATCGATTCAATATCGGTGTGGAGATCGTGGATCAGGCGCACCGCAGGCTCTTTTCCATTGTCGGAAAAATTATGGAGCTCTATGTAGAAAGACACGACAGCAAATTTGCCTGTGTGGAAGGAATCAAATATTTTAAAGCATATGCCCTCAAACACTTTTCGGAGGAAGAGGCGTATATGCGGGAAATCGGTTATGCAGGCTATGCCGCTCACAAGCGGCTACACGACAGAATGCGCCGCGAGACGCTCCCCGATCTGGAGCGTGAGCTCTATGCCACCGATTTTTCCACTGCTGCGGTACAGCGCTTCATCGGTGTTTGCACCGGATGGCTGACCGGGCACATCATGGTTGAGGACCGCGCCATCACCGGCAGAGCGGCAGGCGGCGCTCCGTTCCCGTCGGATGGAACAGAGGCGGAGCAGGCGGTGATTCAGACGGTGATTGTCCGCCCTCTGCAGGAGCTGTTCGGCTTCAATATCCAATATGCGGGTAAATACTCCGAAAAGGACGTCATTACGGACGCGTGCTGCTATGAGATGCTCTACAGTGACCGGGAAGGAGGGCCCAAGCTCCGGGTTGCAATGATTATGCGGGAGGAGCTGCTGCTGCACGCGGCGGGGCAGGTGTTCGGCATCGACTTTTTCTCCATGGACGAAATTGCCCGTTTCGCCATATGTGAAATTGCCCAGAGCTTACTACAGCGGGCCGCAGCCTGTCTGGGAAGGGACTCCGTCACATATTATCTGGAAAGGGAACGGTTTCTGGATTTGGATGAATACCGGCGGGGGAGAGGGGAACCTGCCGAACAGTACAGCCTGCTGTTTTGTGCGAAGAGGGACTGCTTTGCCCTCTGTGCAGAGCGGATCGACGAGACCAGCGAACAGGCAACCTAATACCTTTTCTCGAAAACGTGTCGGCAGGGACATTGCCCTTGAGACTAAAACCATTGCTATTTCAGGATTTCTGCCCACCCCAGCCCTAAGCCGCTATAGGCGGCCCGGAGGTGTGTAACGCCGTGAAAAAAAACTTTTAAGTTTTTATCGGGGAATCGTATTACAGGCCGTCAGAGGCTCCCGAATGTAAACATTCGGGAGCCTCAAAAGCAATGTGCCCACAATTTCTACCCCTGATTCCAGCGACCGGTTCCGCAAAAATTAGAATACTGGCAGGGGCAAGAACAGTCTGTCAAAAGCCTCTCGACAGGCGTGAATAAACATTACGCACTTTTTGCCTTGCTGGCAGGAAACCCGTACATTTCATTACCCCGCGTCATCCACATACGAGCCAGGGGGGCCGACATCAGAAAAAACTTTACAAATTGTCGCCGCCCGGCTATAATAAAAAGTACAAATGACGTTTAGTGGAGCAACTGTTATGAGTGAACTATTTGACAAATCCATACGCACCCTGGAGCTCCCGGCGGTGCTGCACATGCTTTCGGAGCAGACCAACAGCGCGGAGTCCCGGGAGAAGGCCCTGTCTATGGTCCCCCAGACGGACGTGGATGACGTGCGCCGCCTCCAGGACGAGACGGACGCGGCTCGGGACATGATCGGCCTCAAGGGCTCCCCGGCCTTTTCCGGCATCAAGCCGGTGGCGGAGAGCCTGTATCGGGCAGACCGGGGCGGAGCCCTGAATACCCGGGAGCTGCTGGACATCGCCGGCGTGCTGCGATGCGCCCGGCGAGTCAGGGACTATTTTAACGACGATGGGCAGAAGAGCGCCGTGGACTATCTCTTCTGCGCCCTGCGGGGCAACCGCTTCCTGGAGGACAAGATATTCTCCTCCATCCTGGAGGAAGATGTGATCGCCGACAGCGCCAGCCCGGAGCTGGCGGACATCCGGCGGCACATCCGGGTGGCGGCCAGCAAGGGGCGGCAGATCCTCCAAAAGATCATCTCCTCCCAGAGCTACAGCAAGGTCCTCCAGGAGGCCATCATCACCCAGCGGGACGGGCGGTTCGTAGTGCCCGTGAAGGCGGAGTTCCGCAGCAGTATGCCGGGACTGGTCCACGATGTGAGCGCCAGCGGAGCCACTATCTTCGTCGAGCCCATGGGCGTGGTCCAGGCCAACAACGAGCTCAAAGAGTTAGAGGCCAAGGAGAAAAAAGAGATCGAGCGCATCCTCCGCGCCCTGTCCGCCGAGGCGGCGGGATGCCATAACGACATCCAGTCCGACTATGACGTCCTGGTGCGGCTGGACGTGATCTTCGCCCGTGGGCAGCTTAGCTACAAGATGAACGCCAGCCGGCCGGAGATCCGGCGAAACGGCAGCGTCTATCTCCGCCACGCCCGCCACCCCCTGCTGGATACCGGCAGGGCAGTGCCCATCACCATCGAGCTGGGGCAGAAGTTTGACACCCTGGTCATCACCGGCCCCAATACCGGCGGCAAAACGGTGAGCCTGAAAACCCTGGGGCTGCTGACCCTCATGGCCCAGTGCGGCCTCCACATCCCGGCGGATTCCGGCAGCGCGGTCAGCGTCTTCGATCGGGTTTTGGCGGATATCGGCGACGAGCAGAGCATTGAGCAGAGCCTCAGCACCTTCTCCGCCCATATGGTGAACATCGTGAAAATCCTTGAGGAGGCCGACGGCCACAGTCTGATCCTCTTCGACGAGCTGGGCGCAGGCACAGACCCCATTGAGGGCGCGGCCCTGGCCATCGCCATCATCCAGCACGTCCGGGACCGTGGCGGCCGGGTCGCTGCCACCACCCACTATGCGGAGCTGAAGACCTTTGCCATGACCACCCAGGGGGTGGAGAACGCCAGCTGCGAGTTCGATGTGGAGACCCTGCGGCCCACCTATAAACTGCTCATCGGCATCCCCGGCAAGTCCAACGCCTTCGCCATCTCCCAGCGCCTGGGACTGGACCCGGCGGTGATCGAGACGGCCAAGGCCCAGATGGACAGCGAGTCCATCCGCTTCGAGGATGTGCTGACCCAGCTGGAGGAGAAGCGCCAGCGCCTGGAGAAGGACCAGACCGAAGCCGAG
The DNA here is from genome assembly GCA_910584045.1 of uncultured Oscillospiraceae bacterium. Taxonomy (GTDB): domain Bacteria; phylum Bacillota; class Clostridia; order Oscillospirales; family Oscillospiraceae; genus Pelethomonas. The sequence continues at coordinate 65,291 of CAJTYO010000001.1, forward strand.
CGCCTGCGCGCCCAGCGAGAGAGCGACGCCAAGCGGGCCCACGAGTTTCGGGAGCAGATGGAGCGGGCAAAGGAGAACGCCCGAACCCGGGGCGAGGCCGAGGCCCGGCGCATCATTCGGGAGGCCCGGGCTCAGGCGGACGCCATCTTCGAGGAGCTGGCGGAGCTCCGCAGACAGCAGGAGAAGGCTGCCAGCTGGCAGAATGTCAACGACGCCCGGGCCGCCATCCGCGGTAAGCTGAACCAGATGGAGGAGGAGCTCCACTTCGAGGAGGAGCGGGAGCCCATTCCCGCCCCCAGCCGTCCCATCCGGGAGGGGGATCTGGTGGAGCTGGGCGGCACAAGGAAGCAGGCGGTGGTCACCGCCGTGAACGGAGAAAAGCTCCAGCTGCTGGCGGGAAACATGAAGCTGACCGTGAAGGCCGGCGAGGTGCGCCTCATCGAGGAGGCCGAGATCCGCGCCAAGAAGGAGGCCAAGCGGCAGGTGGCCACGGCCATCCGCCTGCAGGGAGCCCGGGCAGCGGTCAACGAGCTGGACATACGGGGACTGATGACCGACGAGGCGGACCTGCAGGTGGACCAGTTCCTGGACAACGCGCTGATGGGAAAGCTCAACGTGGTTACCATCATCCACGGAAAGGGGACCGGCGCTCTGCGCAAGGCCGTCCATCAGCAGCTCAAGCGGCATCGAGCCGTCAAGTCCTTCCGCCTGGGCCGCTATGGCGAGGGAGAGGACGGCGTCACCGTCGTCGAACTAAAGCAATAGATGAAATAGCGGCTCTCCGCAGGACCTTTACGCCTGCGGAGGGCCGTTCTTGTCCTGCCGGCGGGGCGAGACGGCAAAATCTATCTGATTATCCAAATCCGTAAAGAGAATTATTAAAAATTTATGAAGAAATTTCTTTTGTCACCATTGCTTTTACGAAAAAACCTGATATACTAACTTAATGACTGCGATTATGTCCACCGATTACCGGATTTCCGGTATGAAGTGTTGTGGCCTGGGTAAACTGTACCTGAGCAGGCCTTATATATGAACGAAGAGGTGCACTTCTTTGACCAAATATATTGTCGAGGGCGGACGGCCCTTGTTTGGAGAGATCCATATCAGCGGCGCGAAAAATGCCGCCGTTGCCATCATTCCCGCCGCTTTGATGGTGAGCGGCCCCTGCCGGATTGAGAACATGCCCCAGATCAGCGACGTGACCCTTCTGTTGGGTATTTTGCAGGACCTTGGCGCGAAGGTACGCTACGTAAACCCCCACACCGTGGAGATTGACAGCTCCAATCTGCGCAACGGCCGCGTACCCTACGAGTCCGCCCGCCGCTGCCGTGCCTCCTACTACATGCTGGGCGCGCTGCTGGGCCGGTTCGGTGCGGCGGATGTGGCCCTGCCCGGCGGCTGCGACTTCGGCAGTACCCGCCCCATTGATCAGCATCTGAAGGGATTTTATGCCCTGGGGGCCCGTGTGGACACCCAGAGCGGATTTGTCATGGCCGAGGCCGCCGGCGGACGGGTGAAGGGGGCCAGCATCTTTCTGGACAAGGTCTCCGTGGGGGCCACTATCAACATCATGCTGGCCTCCGCCATGGCCGAGGGCATGACGGTCATTGAGAACGCAGCCAAGGAGCCCCATATCGTGGATCTGGCCAACTTCCTCAACTCCATGGGGGCCAACATCATGGGCGCAGGCACGGACGTCATCAAGGTCCGGGGCGTCAGCCGCCTGCGGGGCGGCAGCTATACCATCATCCCCGACCAGATCGAGGCGGGCACCTATATGGCCGCCGTTGCGGCCTGCGGCGGCGAGGTGAAGCTGTGCAACATCATCCCCAAGCACTTAGACTGCATCTCCGCCAAGATGAGCGAAATGGGCGTGGAGATCAAAGAGGTGGACGACAGCCTGCTGGTCAGCCGTATCGGCCCTCTGGTCCGCGCCAACATCAAGACCATGCCCTACCCGGGCTTCCCCACCGATATGCAGCCCCAGGTAGCCGCAGCCCTGTGCCTGGCTCGCGGCACCAGCGTCATCACCGACAGCGTGTGGAACACCCGCTTCCGTTATACCGACGAGTTCAAGCGCATGGGCGCTCAGATCCAGGTGGACGGCAATCTGGCCATCATTGAGGGCGTGGAGCGCCTGACGGGAGCCCAGCTGGAGGCCTGCGACCTGCGGGCCGGCGCGGCCATGCTCATTGCCGCCCTGGCGGCCCACGGCATCAGCGAGATTACCAACGTCCAGTATATCGAGCGGGGCTATGAGGACGTAATCGGCAAGATTCGGGGTGTGGGCGGCCGCATCCGGGCCGTAGAGGTTCCGGAGGAGGAGCTGATGATCAGCAACGTAAGCTGATTGTTTTGTAGGATATGGCGGGCATCTCCGGGGTCTCCCGGGGGTGCCCTATTTAAACATATCGGCGGATGGGAGTATAAGGTGTGAAGATCGTCTGTATATCGGCCTCTAATATGGCCGGCAGCGGCGGGAAGAGCGTTTCCTGCCGTCTCTGTCAGAGGGCCGCCGAGATTTTGGCGAAGCGCGGCGTCTCCTGTGAGATTTTGGATCTGCGGGACGTTCGCCTGTCCCCCTGCACGGGGTGCGGGCAGTGCTTCGACAGCAGACGCTGCTGCTGCGACGCGGATTTCAACGCCCTCTACGACGCCATCGCCGGCGCGGACGCGCTGGTGCTTGTCTCGCCCCACTACGCCCCCATTCCCGCCCGGCTGTGTATGCTGCTGGAGAAAATGGAGGAGATCACCTTCCTGCACTGGTGGCGCGACGGCGCGTACCGGTCTGAGCTGTACGGTCTGCCAGTGGGCGTCATATCTCACGGCGGCGGCGGGGAGTGGGCGCTGGCGAGCTACAAAGCGATGGTGAACGACACTATTGCAAACGCACTGGATACCATCCAGTGCAGGGTCGTCCCCTTCGACGGGCAGTGGGATACGGGGCTGTCCCTGCCGGTGGCCCGGGTCCACGAGGACGATTCCATCTTCCCGGCGCAGGAATACGACTGGCCCGCCATAGAAACAAAGCTGACGCAATATATGGAGCGCATATTGGAAACGCTATAGGGGGAACACACATAATGACCATCTTCCGCACCCTCGCCAGCGGCTCCTCCGGCAACGCGGCGCTGCTGTCCCGGGGAGAAACCCATCTGCTCATTGATATGGGCATCTCCTGCCGGCGGATCTGCAAGGCTCTGGCGGGGCTGGGGCTGACGCCGGACCAGCTGGCCGGAGTCCTCATTACCCACGAGCACACAGACCACATCAGTGGTCTGGCCACCTATATCAAAAAATACCGCACCCCCATCTTCTGTTCCCCCGCCGTGTCCCGGCAGCTGGCTTACCGGCTGGCGGGGATTGAGCCGCAGCTGCGGCCCATGGAGCTTGGGAGCGCCGCCGTCTTTGGCGCGGTGGAGGCGATGATCCTGCCCACCAGCCACGACTGCCGGGAGAGCGCCGCCTGGCGGCTGACCGCCCCGGAGGGCCGGGTGGGCTATCTCACCGACACCGGGCATGTGGTGGAGGAGACGGGAGAAAAGCTGCTGGGGGCGGACCTGCTGGTGCTGGAGAGCAACCATGACGTGGAGAAGCTTTTAGCCGGGCCGTACCCCTATCCGCTGAAAAAGAGGATTCTGGGGGACTCGGGCCATCTGAGCAATGATGCTGCCGCCGCATACGCCGTGCGGAGCGTTCGGGCCGGCACCCGGTCTATCCTGCTGGCCCATCTCAGCGACGAGAACAACACGCCGCAGCTGGCGCTGGGGGCTGTTGGCGAGGCGCTGTCGGAGGCGGGTCTCAACGTCTCTCTGGCCGCCGCGCCCCGGGACGGGGTCAGTGAGACGTACATACTGGAGGACGCGGTATGCAGCGCATAGTGGTCATCTGCGTGGGCAGAATGAAGGAAAGGTTCTACATCGACGCGGCGGCGGAGTATGCCAAGCGCCTGAACCGCTATTGCCGCCTGGAACTGGTGGAGCTGCCGGAGCAGCGCCTGCCGGACAACCCCTCCGCGGCAGAGATCGGCCGGGCCCTGGCCAGAGAGGCGGATGCCGTCCGTGCCAAGCTGCCCCCCTCGGCCGCCCTGGTGGCTCTGTGCGTCGAGGGCCGGCTGCGCTCCAGTGAGGAGATGGCCCAGCTGCTGGGAACAGCTGCCGTCGGAGGGGACAAATGCCTGGCCTTTGTGATCGGCGGCTCCTTCGGTCTGGACGAGGGGCTGAAGGCGGAGGCCTGGGTGCGTCTGAGCATGTCCCCCATGACCTTCCCCCATCATCTGGCCCGGGTGATGCTGCTGGAGCAGATTTACCGCGGCTTCCAGATCAACGAGGGCGGAAAGTATCACAAATAGGTCCTGTTCGGAGAAGGGGAGGACGCAGGATGCGTAGAGGAATGATGATTGGCCTGCTGTTGGCCGTGTGCCTGCTCAGCGGCTGCGCCGCGCTGCTGGAGCGCTCCTATGGCGTCGTGGAGCCCTACGCCGACCGCTATTGGGACTCCAGCGCGGAGGACACCCTGCGGGTGGAGAGCTATCAGGACCTTGTCAACTCTCTCCTGCTGCTGATTGAGGAGCGGGCCGAGACGTGCGTAATCCGCTGTTACGGGGAGGCCGACGACTACCAGGAGGCCATGGCCGCCCGGGAGGAGATCCGCCGGGAGACGATGCTGGGAGCCTATCTGCTGCGGGATCTGCGCCTCTCCTACGAGAGTGGGACGGGCTACAGTACCATCACCTGTACCATGCTCTACCGGGAGGATGCCGAGGATATGGCCTCCATTATGCCGCTGTCCGACAGCCAATCCCTGGTGGACCTGCTGCGTGTGACCGTCCGCGAGGAGCGGGATAAGCTCACCGCCCGCTTCACCTACGACACGCCCCGTGAGGATGTGATCGCCGCCGTGGAGAGTTTCTGGCAGGAGCTGTGTCAGGCGGAGATGGAGGCGGAGGCCGCCCAGGCTGCCGCAGACGCCGCGCTGGTTCTCATGGAGGAGGAACCGGGCGTTCCGGGGGAGCCCGGCGAGGATGCCGCGCCGGAGGACGGAGAGTCCGTAGGGGAGCCCCAGGATGCGGGTGATCCCCCCAGGGAAGAGGATGTCGAAACCGGGGAGGAAACCGCCGGGGAGGGGGACGCCCCGGAAAATCCCGACCCACCCGAGCAGGAGGAGCCCGTCATATATCCCCCCTGTCCCTGGAAAATCAAGTTTTATCCCGACCAGAAGATGGCGGAGATTGTGGAGGTTCTGCTGAGATCCTGACGCTCTGACGGTCAGCCTCACTCTAGAAAAGCAGAATATTTGCAGGAATTCCAGGCTCCCGATTTTCTTATTCGGGAGCCTGAAACTTCTATGGAAAAATGAGGCCGGCCCGCCGCCAATGCTTTTCTGTATGGTATGCGTTAAATTGCAGAAAATCCTGTGTATAGCCGACACACTTGGGAATCGGTAAAAAGGAGGCGGGGGGAAACCGGGACGCGACAAGGCAAAGGACGCAGGCGGGCTGCCGCCTGTCAAAGCTGACAACGCAGCCCGCGCCACAGTTTCCCCACTGAACTTTACCGATTTTCAAGTGCTTTGACTATATGCGCGGTCCCCTCTGGATTTCTACGGCTGCGGGCGAATTTTTGTGCATAACCCCGATTTCCCTTTTCTGCTCGCAGAGGGGTTGACATTTTCCTATTATACGATATAATCTAATCATCAGTATTACTTGAGGCGGTTTTTGATATGACATATAGATTGATCTGCGACAGCTGCACCGACCTGCCCATGGAGCTGCTGTCGGACCCCCACGTGCGGAAGGTACCCCTGAGCATTCAGGTGGGTCCCGAGACAGTGATTGACGGGGAGGACCTTCGGCAGGGGGAGCTGCTGCAAAAGATGCGGGCCTGGCCCGACGCGCCGAAGACGGCATGTCCCTCCCCTTCCATGTACCTCGAGCAGTTTCTGGACAGCGGGGACAACTATGTCGTCACGCTGTCCGGACAGCTCTCCGGCTCCTATAACGCCGCGATGCAGGCCCGCGCCATCTACCGCGAGGAGGGCGGCACGGGGAACGTCCATGTGTTCAACTCCCGGTCCGCCTCCTCCGGCCAGTGTCAGATTGCGCTGCTGGTCCGGGAACTGACGGCCCGGAGCCTGCCCTTTGCCCAGGTGGTGGAGCAGGTGGAGGCATATATCAAGCGGATGCAGACGCTGTTCGTTCTGGAAAACCTGGATAATCTGCGAAAGAACGGCCGTTTGACCCGGATGCAGGCGCTGGTAACGGGTGCGCTGCGGGTAAAGCTGCTGTGCAGCGCCACACCGGAGGGCGAGATTCAGAAGCTGGGCCAGGGCCTCTCTGTGCGGCAGACCCTGGCGAAGATGGTCTCTCGGATGGCTGAGGATGCCGGCCACGCCGGACGGCGGCTGGTGATCGCCCACTGCAACTGCCGGGAGCGGGCGGAGACGGTCCGCGAGATGATCGAGCGGCGCTGTCGTTTTGGCGAGATTCTGATTGTGACCACCGGCGGTATTTCCACCGTATATGCCGACGACGGCGGGATTATTGCGGCCTATTGACCGCCTGCGGACATTGCAATCATACTGGAGAGCCATACTGTCGCCCGCCTATGGCGGCTTAGGGCCGGGGCGGCCCATATATTAATACACAAAAAGAGGGAGGGCAAATGCCCTCCCTCTCCTCTATTGGCATCCCTCAATGGACAGAAGCGCCTTTTTGATCCACAGTCCTCCGGTGTATCCCACCAGCTTTCCCCCGGCCCCAATCACCCGGTGGCAGGGGATTATAACCGGTATGGGATTTTTGCTGTTGGCCTGCCCGACGGCGACAGCGGCGCCGGGCTTTCCCAGCCGCGCAGCCACCGTCCCATAGCTGACCGCAGTCCCATAGGGAATCTCCCGCAGAGCCTCCCAGACCCGTTTCTGAAAGTCCGTCCCCTCCGGGGCCAGCGGGACCCTAAACGTCCGCCTTATACCGGCAAAATACTCCTCCAGCTCCCGTGCGGCCTGCTCCAAAACGGGTGCGGAATCCCCCCCTCCATCTCCGCCGCCGAAGGCAATCCCCGTCAGCGCCTGCTCTGTGCCGGTGAGCGCCAGCGGCCCGATGGGGCTCTGTACCACCCTCCGATACATATCTCAGAAAATGGTCACGGTCCAGCGGTTCTCATACCGCTGGCGGGGGGCCAGGGAGATCAAATCAAACTGCTGGCTTAAATCCTCCACAACGCCGTCCCGAGACGGCAGACTGACCCACGGCTCCAGGCAGACATAGGGCGCGTCCGTCTTCGGCTGGTGCCAGATGCCCATATACCGCATCTTGGGGCAGTCCAAAGTCAGTCCCCGGCTCCCCTCCCCGGCAGAGAGCGTAACGCTGCGGGCAAAGTTCTTCAGGATGACAGCGTCATGATCGAACAGATCGTGGGCCAGGGGCAGGTCCACATCGTTCACCAGCGGATAGGCCTCCTCGTGGCCGCTGAGCATGTAGTTGTCGCTCAGGAGCACCCGGTTGGGCCGGCAGGGCTGGGCAAAGGTGAGGCGATAGTCGGTAAAAGACTTCCCCGCCTCCAGCGGCACCCGGAAGCCGGGATGTCCGCCCAGGCCAAAGAACATCGTCTTTTTATCCATGTTCTCCGTTGCATAGACGATCACCAGCGTTTTGTCCTCCAAGACAAAGGATACGTCGAAATGGAAGGAGAAGGGGTAGATCTCCCGAGTCTCCGCATTGTCCTCCGTGTGCAGAGTGAGATGGTCCTTCCCCTGGGTCAGAACAGAGAAGGCGGCGCGCTTGACGAAGCCGTGCCGGGTCATCTCGTACTCTTTTCCGCCATATGTATACCGGTCGTTGGTCAGGCGGCCCACATAGGGGAACAGAATGGGTGCGCGGCCCGTCCAGTAGGCAGCGTCGCCGTTCCAAAGGTACTCCGTGCCGTCGGCGCCGGTGACGGACGTCAGCTGAGCTCCCAGCTCGTCTACGGTCACGGTCATAGCGTCGTTATGAATCGTGTACAGCATAAATAACTCCTTCTCGGGTCAAAATGCCCGCAGCCAATTTCTCCTGTTTACCATGATACTAAAATATCTCCCAAAAAGCAAGACGAATTCTGGAAAAACCAATGAAGTAACTGTAAATTTTTTCCCCATGAAAATAGCCGCCGGGCACTGCTGCCCGGCGGCTTGAAAGCAAAGAAGGTATACTATTCCCACATAACGTTCCTTTTGATGCTGTTTCTTTCGTGAAAAAACTTCACCGCGTCACGTGTGCTTGACCCGGTCGGCCTCCTCGGCGGACTTGGCGTCGTTCCACTGGTCCATGCTGCCCACCAGATAGCCCGTGATCCGCCGGATGCGCTCGAAGCCCTCCTGACAGGAGCACTCCCTGCGTCCGCAGCCGGGGCACTCGTCGTCGATGATCCCTGTGTATCCGCAGCAGGGGTCCCGGTCCACCGGATGGTTCACCGAGCCGTAGCCGATGCCCGCCTCCTTCATGCACCGGATCACCTTCTCGAAGGCGTCCAGATTTTTCAGCGGGTCGCCGTTCATCTCCACATAGCTGATGTGTCCCGCGTTGGTCAGCGCATGATAGGGGGCCTCCAGCTTAATCTTGTCAAAGGCTCCGATGGAGTAGTATACCGGAACATGGAAGCTGTTGGTGTAATAGTCCCTGTCCGTCACGCCGGGGATCTCGCCGAAGCGCTTCTTATCCATCCGGATAAACCGTCCGGACAGTCCCTCCGCCGGCGTGGCCAGCAGGGAGAAGTTCAGCCCCGTCTTCTGGCTCTCCGCGTCCATCTTCGCCCGCATACGCGCCACAATCTCCAGGCCCAGCCGCTGGCTGTGCTCGCTCTCGCCGTGGTGCTGGCCGGTGAGGGCCACCAGGGTCTCCGCCAGCCCGATAAAGCCCACGGACAGCGTCCCGTGCTTGAGCACCTCCCGCACCTCGTCGGTCCAGCCCAGCTTCTCGCTGTCCAGCCACACCCCCTGTCCCATCAGGAAGGGGAAGTTGTACACATGCTTTCTCGCCTGAATCTCGAAGCGCTCCAGCAGCTGGTCCACGCACAGCTCCAGCTTCCGGTCCAGCTCCTCGAAGAAAGCGTCCAGATCCCCCCTGGCCTTGATGGCGATGCGGGGGAGGTTGATGGAGGTAAAGCTCAGATTGCCCCGCTGGTTGCACTGCTGGCGGGAGGTGTCGTAGACGTTGGAGATGACCCGGGTGCGGCAGCCCATGTAGGCGATCTCCGTTTCCGGTCGCTTGGGGTCATAGTACTGCAGGTTGAACGGCGCGTCGATAAAGGCGAAGTTGGGGAACAGCCGCTTGGCGCTGCACCGGCAGGCCAGCTTGAAGAGGTCATAGTTGGGCTCGCCGGGGTTGTAGTTCACGCCCTCCTTCACCCGGAAGATCTGGATGGGAAAGATGGGGGTCTCACCGTTGCCCAGGCCCTGCTCCGTGGTCAGCAGCAGGTTGCGCATGACCATGCGCCCCTCCGGCGAGGTGTCCATGCCGTAGTTGATGGAGGAGAAGGGAGTCTGAGCCCCCGCCCGGCTGTGCATGGTGTTCAGGTTGTGGATAAAGGCCTCCATGGCCTGGAAGGTGGCCCGGTCGGTCTCCTTCTCGGCGTAGTGAACAGCCATGGACTGGGCCCGGCGCATCCGCTCCTCGTCGCCGTATTTCTCCACCAGATGGGGCAGCTCCGCCTCCATATAGGGCTGGCAGGCCTCCAGCCGGGGATACAGGCCGCTCTCCTCCTCCAGCTTTTCCCGCAGGGCCTTCAGCGTGTCCTCCGGATCATCCATATCGTGCCACAGCATCAGCGCCTTGGCCAGGTTCCGGGTGTAGTAGCGGCGGAAGGTTTTTTTCACGCCGTCGGCCATGCCGTAGTCGAAGTTCACGATGGCCTGTCCGCCGTGCTGGTCGTTCTGGTTTGACTGAATGGCGATGCAGGCCAGGGCGGCGTAGGAGGAGATATCGTTGGGCTCCCGCAGATAGCCATGTCCGGTGGAGAAGCCGCCCTTGAACAGCTTCTTGACGTCGATCTGACAGCAGGTGGTGGTCAGGGTGTAGAAGTCCAGATCGTGGATATGGATGTCGCCCTCCTGATGGGCCTTGGCGTGCTCGGGCTTCAGGACGAACATCTGATAGAACTGCTTGGCCCCCTCGCTGCCGTACTTGAGCATGGCGCCCATGGCAGTGTCGCCGTTGATGTTGGCGTTTTCCCGCTTCACGTCGGAGTCCACCGCGTCGGAGAAGGTGATGTCCTCATAGGTTTTCATCAGCCGGGTGTTCATCTCCCGCACCCTGCTTCGCTCATTGCGGTACAGGATATAGGCCTTGGCCGTCTGGATGTAGCCCTTGTCCATCAGCACCCGTTCCACGATGTCCTGAATGTGCTCCACGTCCGGAGCGGCGGCGCCCTCCACCTCCAGGATGGACAGCACCTCCCCGGCCAGAGCCGCGGCCACATCCTCCTGGCCCGGCTTGTAGGTCGCTTCGAAGGCCTTGGCAATAGCGCCCGCGATCTTCTCTTTGTCGAAGCTGACCAGCCGCCCGTCCCTTTTCCTCAATTTTTCGATCGTCATTTCCCAATACTCCTCAGTGAAATCAGTAAAATTCAAAACTGTGCCCGGGGGCAGGGTATATGCCGCCCCCGGGCACAAGATATTGCGCTGCCGATCCTATAGCGAACGTACATATAGTACAACCCGTGGGCTCTGCTGTCAAGTGATAAATATCACTTCGGTGAAAAAATTTGGCGGACCGTCTTCGCTCCGCCGTAAAGAGACAGGCTACAGCCGCTGCGTCAGCCTCTCGGCGATCTCGTCCAGAAACGCCTCGGAGCTCACCGCCCGGGCCTGAAAGCCCGGCTCTGCCAGTCCCACCAGGTCCTTTGTCATGATCCCCGCGCCCAGAGTGGCGAAGCAGGCCTCCTCCAGCTTCCCTGCGAAGCGGACCAGATCCTCCAGCCCGTCCAGCTCGCCCCGCTTCCGCAGCGCGCCGGACCAGGCGAAGATGGTGGCCATGGAGTTGGTGGAGGTCTTCTCCCCCGCCAGATACTTGTAGTAGTGTCTGGTCACAGTGCCGTGGGCGGCCTCGAACTCCGTCGCGCCGTCGGGGGAGACCAGCACGGAGGTCATCATGGCCAGCGAGCCGAAGGCAGTGGAGACCATGTCGCTCATCACGTCGCCGTCATAGTTCTTGCAGGCCCAGATGTACCCGCCCTCGCTGCGGATAACCCGGGCCACCGCGTCGTCGATGAGCGTGTAAAAATAGGAGATGCCCAGCTCCTCAAATCTGCTCCTGTAGCCCTCGTACTCCTCCTCAAATATTTTCTTAAACTCCCCGTCATAGACCTTGGCTATGGTGTCCTTGGTGGAGAACCACAGATCCTGCTTTGTATCCACGGCGTACTGAAAGCAGGACCGGGCGAAGGAGCGGATGGACCGGTCCTTGTTGTGGGCCCCCTGCCAGACGGTGGGGCCGTCGGTTTTCTGGACGGTGACCGTTTTCTCCTCCGTGCCGTCGTCGCTTTTAAAGGTCATGGTGCATGTCCCCGGCTTATCCGTGGCGAAGTCCACGCTCTTGTATACGTCGCCGTAGGCGTGCCGGGCGATGGTAATGGGCTTCTTCCAGTTTTTCACCACCGGCCGGATGGCGTCGATGCAGATGGGGGTCCGGAACACGGTGCCATCCAGAATGCTGCGGATGGTGCCGTTGGGGCTCTTCCACATCTCTGTGAGCTGGGGGTACTCCTCCATCCGCTGCTTGTTGGGGGTAATGGTGGCGCACTTGACGGCCACGCCGTATTTCTTCGCGGCGTTGGCCGCGTCCACGGTGACCTGGTCCTTTGTTTCGTTCCGGTGCAGCAGGCCCAAGTCGTAGTATTCCGTCTTCAAATCCACAAAGGGGAGGATCAGTTTTTCCTTAATCATGGCCCACAGGATGCGGGTCATTTCGTCGCCGTCCATCTCCACGAGCGGGGTGGTCATTTTGATTTTTTCCATAACAGATACGCACCTTTCCCGCCGCTTCCGTCCGCAGTCTGATGCGTGAAGCGGCTTCTTTACTATGTTGTCGGAGGTTTTATTCCCTCCCTTTTCAAATTGGTGTTGCTCAATGCCATTTGACAAAATGAACCGTCATGGTATCTAAAGCGAGCAGTTGCCCTTTGGATATTCACGATAAGATACTTGCAATAATAGCAATCGTGCAAACTAATATTACTCCCACACTACATACGATAATCACTTTTTTAACCTGTTTATTCCCATTTACCGCCGTATCTATTATATCTGAAAATGAAGCGCAAAAAATGGCAGCTATCATCAACAATACAGGCATGAACAATAAAAAAAGTTTTTCCATATTTCCATCCTCAGCTTCCGATTTGCGAGCTGGTTATAGTACATAGTTATTACTGCATCAACCCGGTTTTGTAAAAACTGCCAAAGTGATACCTCGGCGACACTTTTCTCAAAAGGGACTTTATTCCACTGTTTCGCTTTCCCCCGGAGGCGGAAAACCGGCTGGGTTTCCCCAAAACCGCAAGGTTTTTTTTAACCGGCTGGGGTTTTCTCAAAACCCCATGGCCTTTTCAAAAACCGAAGGGGTTTCTGATAGCCCACTCCAGCCTGACAGGGTTCGCGTGCGCGAATTCTGTCCCTGCAAGCAGGTAAAATATGAATATTCTGTGAACACTCCGAAACGGTTGCACGTTTGCGTGCAACTTTGGGCCTTTTCCGCCCATTTATGTAGGGAGCACTAACCACCGTGGTAACCAGGCCCAAAAGTAAGTGCAGCCAGGCCGAGCGCTAGGCCGCGTGCGGCGGATCAATCAGGAAGACCGCACAAAGCGCACCTTGACAACTCAATCAGTCAACAAATTGGCGAAATCAATTTTTTCCATACCCCGCCGCATAGTAGTTCATCAAACAGCCCTCCTGAAGGATGAGCCGCTCATCAGCGGTCAGCCCCGCGCAGCGGAGCGTCAGCTCGCGGACGGAACCGCCGGCGCAAATCGCCTTGGCGGGGATGTCCTCCACCCCCTCCGCGATGGCCCTCTTCACGCCGGGAATGTACACCCAGTCGCCCTCCTCCAGGGGGAACGCCGCCCCCTCCGGGAGCGTAAAAGGCACGATGCCCCAGTTGATGCAGTTGGACCGATACCGCTTGGTGGCGTACTCATAGCAGATATTGGCAAAGCCCCCCAGCACCTTCTGACAGCTGGCGGCCTGCTCCCGAGCGGAGCCGTCGCCGGGCCGGTTGGCGAATACGCAGGAGCCCACCGTCGTGCGCCGCCCGTCGCCGCCCACCTTCTCCAGAACCGCCCGAATCTCCTCGGGTATCTCTCCGGCCTCCCGGGTCTCCTCCAGTGCGCGCACCGCCTTGCTGCGGCCCACGTACTCCGGGACCCGGCGGCTGAGGGCAAACTCGCTGAGCCCAATGGGGTTGGAGCGGTAGGAGCTGGTCTCCCCGGAGGGGATCAGCTCGTCGGTGGTGGTGACGGGATCGTGGATCACCGCGCACAGCTTCACCAGCAGGTCCTCCTCCAGCCTGGGCATGTGGGGCCAGTCCTTGATGTTGGGCCCATAGCGGAGCTCCGCCTCCGGCTCGGCCCTGCCGAAGCCCTCATAGCACCGCTTTGCATAGACGCCGCCGTCATAGCGGTATGCCAGCTCCTCCGCGCCGGGCGCCTCATACTCGACGTCGGTGGCCGCCGTCAGCACGCCGCCGTTCCTGGCGGTGGCGGCGATGGACCGTGCGTCCATCAGGGCCACGGCGGAGATTTGGCCGTTTCCGGGCTTGCTGCCCTCCCGGTTGGCGAAATTCCGGGTGGCGTGGCGGATGGACAGGGCGTTGTTGGCCGGCGTGTCCCCCGCGCCGAAGCAGGGGCCGCAGAAGGCCGGCTTCATCACACACCCGGCCTCCATCAGCTTCTCCGCCGCCCCGCACCGGGTGACCGCCAGAGAGATGGGTGTGGAGGATGGATAGACGCTCATGTCAAAGAACCCGTTCCCAATGGACTGCCCATCCAGAATATGCGCCGCCTCCACAATATTCTCGTACATGCCGCCGGAGCAGCCCACGATGACCCCCTGCTCGCAGGTGACTTTTCCGTCCACGATGTTCCGGCGCAGATCCAGCTTCACCCTGCCGCCCAGCTGCCTGTTGCAGGCGTCCTCCGCCTCGGCGAAAATCCGCTCCGGCTCCGCCTGAAGCTCGTGGACCGTGTAGGCAATGGAGGGGTGGAAGGGCAGAGCGATCATGCATTCCACCCTGCTGAGATCGACCCTGACGACGCTGTCGTAATATGCGCCGTTCCGGGGCTTCAGCTCTCGGAAGTCCTCGGGCCGCCCGATGTTCTCGTAGTACCTCCGGACGGTCTCGTCCGTCTCCCAGATGGAGGTCAGACAGCTGGTCTCGGTGGTCATCACGTCGATGCCGATGCGGTAGTCGCAGCTGAGCTCCCTCACCCCGGGCCCCGCGAACTCCAGCACCTTGTTCTTCACGTCCCCCTTAGGGAAGGTGGCGGCCACCAGCGCGATGGCCACGTCCTGGGGCCCCACGCCCCTCCGGGGTCTGCCCTCCAGCCAGACCAGCACCACCTCCGGCGCGGCCACGTCGTAGGTGTTCTCCAGCAGCTGCTTGACCAGCTCGCCGCCGCCCTCGCCCACGCCCATGCAGCCGTAAGCGCCGTACCGGGTGTGGGAGTCGGAGCCCAGGATCATTTTCCCGCAGCCAGCCAGCCGCTCCCGGGCATACTGGTGGATGACGGCCTGATTGGCGGGGACGTAGATGCCGCCGTACTTTCTGGCGGCGGACAGGCCGAAGGCGTGGTCGTCCTCATTGATGGTGCCGCCCACGGCGCACAGGGAGTTGTGGCAGTTGGTCATGGCGTAGGGGAGGGGAAATTCCTTCAGCCCGCTGGCCTTGGCGGTCTGGATGATGCCCACGAAGGTGATGTCGTGGGAGATGAGCGCATCGAATTTGAGACGCAGCTTTTTGGGGTCCGTTCCCCTGTTGTGGGAGCGCAGGATGGAGTAGGCAATGGTCCTCTCCCGTGCCTCGTCCGGGAGAGGCTGTCCCTGGGCCTGGCCGGCGGGAACGATCTGTCCGTCCAGCAGATACGCCCCCTCTTTAATGACTTCTACCATACGATCTTTCCTCCGTTTATCAGCGGCAGGCTTCCCATCCCGCCGCCGGATTTGACGCTTTGAGTGTATCACAGAGTCCGGTGATTGTGAATACTTCACAATCAAAAAGTTTTTGTGATGTCAATTTTTGTACAGATGACGAACAAATAGGACCCAATTGAACAATTTTGCATTGAAGCGGAGGCAATCCTGCAAAAATGTGTCAATTATGCAGGAAAACATGCATACAGGCAGGCGCACAATGAAAAATCCACTCCCCGCCGCCGCAAAAAAATGCACAAACCGTCCAGGTGTGCGGCGGCAAAGGGTGCGTGTTATTGTCGTATTTCAGTCTGCCGCCGGTCCGCAGTATGCCGCATTTCCGGCCGCGCGGAAAGCACGCCTCCTTCACATTGCATCGGACTCCCCCGCGCGTTTTCCCGGTTGTAATTTCCACGGAAACGTGGTATACTTTTCCCAACAGGATGAAACATCCCCTGCGCCCCGGCGCGGTATCTGGAAGCAGGCCGCCCCGGGGTGCGGCCTGCAATAGGAGAAACCTGTATGAGCAACAAACTGATGGTCATCGACGGCAACAGCATCGTCAACCGCTCCTTTTACGGCGTCCGCCCCCTGACCACCCGGGACGGGCTGTATACCAACGCGGTCTATGGCTTCGTCACCACCCTCCAGCGCCTGCTGGACGAGGAGAAGCCCGAGGCTCTGTGCGTCACCTTCGACCGCCGGGAGCCCACCTTCCGCCACCTGTCCTATGAGGGCTACAAGGCCCAGCGCAAGGGGATGCCCGAGGAGCTGGCCCAGCAGATGCCCGTGCTCAAAGAGGTGCTGGACGCCATGGACGTGCCCCGCTACGAGCTGGCGGGCTACGAGGCGGACGACCTCATCGGCACCATCTCCCGGAAGTGCGAGGCAAAGGGCTGGGAGTGCGTGGTGGTCACCGGGGACAAGGACAGCCTCCAGCTGGTGACGGAGAAAACAAAGGTGAAGCTGGTGTCCACCCGCATGGGCCAGACCACCACCAGGGATATGACCCCCGAGAGCTTCCGGGAGGTCTACGGCTTCGACCCCATTCACATCATCGACCTGAAGGCCCTGATGGGCGACGCGTCGGACAACATCCCCGGTGTGAAGGGCGTGGGGGAGAAGACCGCCATGGCCCTGGTGCAGCAGTACCAGACCATTGACGCGCTGTACGAGGCCATGCCGGAGGTGGAGGCCAAGCCAGCCGCCGTCAAAAAGCTGGCCGAGGGGGAGGAGAGCGCCAGGATGAGCTATCGCCTGGCCACCATTATCACCGATGCGCCCCTGGAATTCGACCCGGCGGAGAATCTGCGCCGTCCGGCGAAGCCGGAGCTGTACGGCGTTTTTTTGCGGCTGGAGTTCAACAAACTTATTGAAAAAATGGGGCTCACCGCCCAGGAGGAAGCGGCGAAGCCGGAGACGGCGGACTACGCCGTCCATGCGGAGCGGGTGACGGACGGGACGAAGGCGGAGGAGGTCCTGGCGGCCCTCCGGAGGGCGGACCATGTGGCCCTGCTGGCTCTGCCGGACCTCGCCGCCGTTGCGGTCCGGTGCGAGACGGGGCCGGGTACCGGCCTTGCGGCGACATTCTCCTTCAGCGGCTACAGCGGGGACTGGAACAAGCTGCTGGCCGCCCTGTTCTCCCCGGAGATCAAAAAGGTCTCCCACGACGTGAAGGACCTGACCCGGACGCTGCTGGAAAACGGCCTGCCTGCGGAGGGCTTTATCTTCGACACCGCTCTTGCGGGCTATCTGCTGGACGCAACGGCGGGACATTACGACGTCGGGCGGCTGTTCGCCTCCTGGTTCCGGGAGGAGCTGCCCAGGCCGCTGTATCTGGAGCCGGACGCCTTCTCCGTGCTGGGGGATGCGGCGCAGGCGGAGGCGTCCTTTCTCAGCTATACCGCCGCCGTGGACGCGCTGTACGAGGCCATGCTGCCCAAACTGAAGGAGACGGGGACGGACTGGCTGTATCTCAACGTAGAGCTGCCCCTGTGCCGAGTGCTGGCGGAGATGGAGACGGCGGGGTTCCGGGTGGACGCCCGGGCGCTGCAGTCCTTCGGGGAGACTCTGACGGCGGCGATCAGGACGCTGGAGGAAAAAATCTACTCCTATGCCGGGAGGTTCAACATCAATTCCCCCAAGCAGCTGGGAGAGGTCCTCTTCGAGAAGCTGGGGATGCCCGCCTATAAAAAGACCAAGACCGGCTACTCCACCAGTGCGGAGGTTCTGGACAAGCTCCGGGGCCAGCATCCCATCGTGGGGGAGGTCCTGGAGTACCGGCAGTACGCCAAGCTGAAAAGCACCTACGTGGACGGCCTGCTGAAGGTTATTTCCCCTGACGGGCGTGTGCGCACCAGCTTCCAGATGACCGTCACCGCCACCGGGAGACTGAGCTCCACCGAGCCCAATTTGCAGAACATCCCCACCCGCACCGAGCTGGGCAGCGAGCTGCGGCGCATGTTCACGGCGGAGCCGGGAATGGTGCTGGTGGACGCGGACTACAGCCAGATCGAACTGAGGCTGCTGGCCCACATCTCCGGGGATAAGGCCATGCAGGAGGCGTTCCTCTCCGGCGAGGATTTCCACACCGTCACCGCCGCCCACGTCTTCGGCGTGCCCCTGGAGCAGGTCACCGCCAACATGCGCCGGGCGGCCAAGGCGGTAAACTTCGGCATCGTCTACGGCATCTCCGCCTTCTCCCTGTCTCAGGACCTGGCCGTGCCGGTGGCGGAGGCCAAGGACTATATGGCGGCCTACTTCGCCCGGTTCCCGGAGGTCAAGGCCTATATGGACGGCGTGGTGAAAAAGGCCCGGGCGGACGGCTACGTGGAGACCATGTTCCGCCGCCGCCGGGCGCTGCCGGAGATCAAGGCCAGCAACTTCAACACCCGCTCCTTTGGTGAGAGGGTGGCGCTGAACATGCCCATCCAGGGGGCGGCGGCGGACATCATCAAGCTGGCCATGGTCCGGGTATTTGACCGGCTGCGGCGGGAGGACCTGGGGGCGCGGCTTCTGATGCAGGTTCACGACGAGCTGATCGTGGAGTGTCCGGAGGACAGGGCCGAGCAGGTCAGAGCCCTGCTTACGGAGGAGATGGAGGGGGTGTACGCCCTGACCGTTCCCCTGACGGCGGAGGCCCACGTGGGAAAGAACTGGCTGGAGGCGAAATAGGCGATGGCGTTTCAGATTGTCCCCATGACCGCCGGCCACCTGGACCAGGCGGAGGCTGTGGAAAAAACCTGTTTTCCGGAGGACCCCTGGTCCCGGCAGATTCTGGAGGAAGCCCTGAACGGTGAAAACGCGGCCGCGTGGGCCGCCGTGGAGGAGGGCGCGCTTCTGGGCTATGTCTTTTTCTCCCGCGTTCTGGACGAGGGCAGCGTGGACAATATTGCCGTTCTGCCCGCGGCGCGGCGGCGGGGCGCGGCGTCCGCCCTGCTGGAGGCCGCTCACCGCTGGGGACAGGAGCGGGGCGTGCGCATCTTTTTTCTGGAGGTGCGCGCCTCCAACGGAGGGGCCGCCGCCCTCTATCAGAAAATGGGCTATCAAGAGGCGGGGCGGCGGAGAAACTATTATCTGTCCCCGAGAGAAGATGCGATTATTATGAAATTGGAGCTTATGCCATGTACCTGAAAACAATGTCTCCGGAGGAGCTGCGCAGGGTCTACGAGACGGATCTGACCGAGGCCTTCCCTCCGGCGGAGCTGAAGCCGCTGGGCGCTATGGAGGCCATGCGGGCGCGGGGCGTATACGACCCGCTGTGCCTGTACGGCGAGTCGGGGGAGGCACTGGGATATATTCTGCTGTGGAAGCACGAGGACGGACGGTATATTCTGATCGATTACCTCTGCGTCCCCGCCGGGAGGCGAAACGGCGGCCTGGGCGGGCAGCTGCTGCAGATGACCCGGACTCTGTACCCGGAGGACACCGTCTTCATCATTGAGTCCGAGGCCCCCTCCGGCAGCGGGGCGGATGAGATGATCCGGCGGCGGCTGGGGTTCTACGCCAGGAACGGCGCAAGGACCCTGCACTATGACACCGCCCTCTTCGGCGTGCATTTTAAAACCCTGTGCTGGGCCGATCCTCCGCCGGAGGAGGCGGAGGTGCTGCAAAAGCACCAGGAGATTTACCAGCGGCAGTTTGACAGGGCGAACTACGACCGCTTTATCCAGATCCCCCTGGGGCCCGGCGAACAGCCCCGGCCGGTGTCGGACTGGACGGTGTGACGCGATTTCCCGAATTCAGGAGGGAAAAAGGTTGAAAACGTGCGGAGGCCGGGGCGATACCCCAGTCTCCGCACGTTCCCGCAGAGCGGCTTACCAGCGGCTGTTCTCGCCGTCGGTCAGTACGCCGTCCACGTCGTGGACGCGGGCGTTGTCCAGCATACGCTGGAAGGTGGTGGTGCTGGTTCCCCGGGCGACGGCGCTGCGGCCGCCCTCCACCATGCCGGTCACCGCGTCGCCCACGTCGTCCGCGGCGCGGCGCACGGCGCTGCCCGCACGGCTGAGGCCGGTGGAACCGGTGCTGCCGTCTGCGGCGGCGCCGCCGGAGCCGGGTGCAGCATTGTTGTCAAGGCTGCCGCCGGTCCCGGGACCGGTGATGCCGTTGTCATTGGGGCCGCCGGGGGCGGAGCCGTTGTTAAGACTGCCGTTGTTGGGGCTGCCGCTGCCGTTGGGATTGTTGTCGCCGTTGAGGCTGCCGTTGTTGTTGACGCCGTTGTTGTCCATGACGCCGCTGTTGTTCTGATCGTCCGGGGCGTTGTCGTCCCTGTTGCCGCAGGCCGCCATAGACAGAACCATCGCCAGAGCGGCCGCAAGTATCGCAGCTTTTTTCATCTGAATCTTCCTCCTTCCTGATACGCGCAATATGCGCTGGAGCTAGTATTTGCGGCGGCGCGGATTTTACTGCTGCGAGTTTTTGCAAATTTTTCGGAAATGCTATGCAGGGGCAGTTCCCGCTTTTGTGAGGAGAAAGCAATGAAGCTTGTATTTTTAATAGGAGATTCCGCCGTGGGAAAGATGACCGTGGGACAGGAATTGATGAAAATCACCGGCCTGCGTCTATTTCATAACCACATGACCATCGAACCCGTGCTGGAGATATTCGGGGACTTTAACGGAACGGCCATCAACCGTCTGCGTGAGGTTATTTTTGAGGAATTTGCCGCCTCGGGCCAATACGGGATGATATTCCACCTATATGTGGGCCTTTGATATGCCCTCTGATTGGGCATATATTGCGCACGTGATGGAAATTTTTCGGAGCAAAAACGAGGACACGGCGTTTTACTGCGCGGAGCTTGTCGCGCCAATAGAGGTCCGCCTGCAAAGAAACTCGACGGAGAACAGACTGCGCAGCAAGGCCTCCAAGAGGGATGCTGCCGCCTCCAGCCGGCGGCTGATACGCGACGACGAACTGCACCGCATGGAGAGCCGGGACGGGGAGGTCCCCTTTGACAGCTACATAAAGATAAACAACGCCGCTCTTCCTCCCGAGGAGGCGGCGCGGCGAATAAAAGAGGCTTTTCACCTATAACCTTGACAGATTGGAGACAGTTTCTATGAAGGAAGTTTATGACGTTATCATCCTGGGCGGCGGTCCGGCGGGACTGGCCGCGGGGCTGTACGCGGGACGCGCCCGGCTGAAAACCCTGCTCATCGAGAAGGGGGGCGACGGCGGGCAGATCGCCCTCAGTGCGGACGTGGAGAACTACCCCGGCCAGCTGCTGGAGGGGGAAACCGGGGGCAGTCTGGCCGCGCGGATGGCGGAGCAGTGCCGACGCTTCGGCGTGGAGCGCCGCACCGACGAGATTCACGCGGCGGCGCTGGACGGCGATGTGAAGCGCCTGACCGGCGGCGAGGGCGAATATCTGGCCCGGACCCTCATCATCGCCTCCGGCGCGGCCCCCAGGCCCATCGGCTGTGAGAATGAGGCGGATTTCATCGGCAAGGGCATATCCTACTGCGCCACCTGCGACGGGGCGTTCTTCCGCGGGCTGGACGTCTATGTGGCGGGCGGCGGGGACAGCGCGGTGGAGGAGGCCATCTTCCTCACCCGCTTCGCCAGGAGCGTCACCATCGTTCACCGGCGGGATACGCTGCGGGCCGCCAGGTCCATCCAGGAGCGGGCCTTCGCCGAGCCCAAAATCCGCTTTCTGTGGGACAGCGTGGTGGTCCGGGCCGAGGGGGGCGACCTGCTGGAGGCGCTGACCATCCAAAACGTGAAGACCGGGGAGCTGACCCGCGTCAGCGCATCGGAGGAGGACGGGATGCTGGGACTCTTCGGCTTTGTGGGACATCTGCCCAATACGGCGCTCTTCGAGGGACAGCTGCCCCTGGAGAGGGGCTATATCCCCACCGACGAGGATATGCGCACGTCGGTTCCGGGGGTATTCGCGGCGGGGGATGTGCGGGTGAAAAGCCTGCGCCAGGTGGTCACCGCCGCCGCCGACGGGGCCGTGGCCGCCGTGCAGGCGGAGCGGTTTCTGGCGGAGAGCTGACATCGGACGAGTCGGGAAGCCGGCGGCCCCACATTTTTTTCCCCGAAGAGCCGGAATGCGTTGCATATTTCGACAAAATATGATATGGTTTAAGAAAGAACCCGTATATACAACCGCTGAACGCTGCCAGTCCGGTCTTTTTTCCGCCATGCTGCGCCGGGTTTCCCTTGTCATGCTGACGCATGGCTGAGGAGGAGCGCCCCGTCTGACGCGAAAAATCCTTGCCAATCCAGCATCCCCCGGTTGTGAACACAGGTTCAACGCATGCCGGAGTCCACCTTTCCCCGCAAAATCGGGCAGATCCGGCCCTGCAAGAAATTTAGAAAGTGGGTGGCCTCTATGAGCAGCCGGCAGTGTCTAAAATGTGGCAGACGGTATCCCTCCTCCTATCGAAGATGCCCCTATTGCTCCGGGCAGGGGGAGGGCAGACGCCGCCGGCCTGCCGGACCGATGGAGATCGCCGCCGCGCTGCTGCGGCGGCGGGATTCCCGCCGGTTCCTCCTGTGCACCGCCTTCTTTCTGGTAATCGCCCTGCTGGGGCTTATTATCACCCAGTGCTCGAAGCCCAAAGAACCGGATAAGACCAAGCCCTCTGTCCAGACCGTGCGCCCCCTGCCCATCTCCCTGTCCCAGGGGGCCGCGTCCCTCCTGACGGGGGAGAGCGTGACCCTGACCGTCTCCGGCGGGTATGACACGCTGATCTGGACCTCCTCCGACGAGGCGGTGGCCGTGGTGGAAAACGGGCGGATCACCGGACGGGCGGCGGGTACGGCGCGGATCGCCGCCTCCACCGGCACGGAGTCCGTATACTGCGACGTGAGCGTACAGGAGCCTCCTCAGCCCAGCGTGGCCGAGCTGGCCCTGAACCACAAGGACTTTACGATGCGCCCCGGAGACCCGGCTGTGCAGATGAAGATACGGGTGAAGGAGACGAAGGATGCCTATGACGGCGAGGTGGTCTGGGCCAGTCAGGACGTTACCGTCGCCACCGTCAGCGAGACCGGTCTGGTGGAGCGGGCAGGCCGGGGCAGCACCGTCATCACCGCCACGGCGGGCGGGCAGACCCTGGAGTGCATTGTCCGGGTGAAATGATCGATATATCTGTTTTTAATATTAATATGAAGGAGAGAACCTATGCAGAAAAAATTCGAGGAATACGCAAAACTCCTGGTGGAGGTGGGCGTCAACATCCAGAAGGGACAGAATCTGGTGATCAACTGCCCCGTGGACTGCGCCTGGTTCGCGCGGCTGTGTGCGAAGGCCGCCTATGACGCCGGATGCCGGGAGGTTATTATGGCCTGGGGAGACGATATGCTCTCCCGGGAAAAATATCTCCGGGCGGCGGACGACGTGTTTGACTCAGTGCCGGAGTGGCGCGTCCGCTTCCTCACAGACTACGCCAAGGAGGGGGCGGCCACCCTGCACATCGCCGCCTCCGATCCCGAGCTGCTCAAGGGCGTGGAGCAGGACCGGATGGTCCGCTCCGCCCGGGCCAGCGGCGCGGCTCTGAAGGAGTACCGCCAGATGCAGATGTCCAACGCCTTCCCCTGGTGCATCGGCGCCATGCCGGCGCCCAGCTGGGCGAAGAAGGTCTTCCCCGGTCTCAGCGAGGAGGAGGCCATGGAGAAGCTGTGGAACGCGATCCTCTCCGCCGTCCGCGTGGAGGGTAAGGGCGACGCGGTCCAGGGCTGGAGAGCGCACCTGGACACCCTCCAGATCCGCATCGACAAGCTCAACGAGCTGCGGCTGGAGAGCCTGCACTACACCAACAGCCTGGGAACCGACCTGACCATCCGTCTGCCGGAGGACCACATCTGGGGCGGCGGCGACGGCGTCAGCAAGGCAGGGGTCCATTTCATTGCCAACATGCCCACCGAGGAAATTTTTACCGCTCCCCTCAAGAACGGAATCGACGGCGTGGTCTACGCTTCCATGCCCCTGTCTCTGAAGGGCGAGCTGGTGGACAAGTTCCACTTCGTCATTCGGGAGGGCAAAATCGTGGAGGTCCACGCCGAGGTGGGCGAGGAGAAGCTGAAGGCCGAGATCACCCTGGACGAGGGCGCGTCCTACTTCGGCGAGGTGGCCCTGGTGCCCTACGACAGCCCCATCCG
Source organism: uncultured Oscillospiraceae bacterium (assembly GCA_910584045.1). GTDB lineage: Bacteria > Bacillota > Clostridia > Oscillospirales > Oscillospiraceae > Pelethomonas. The sequence goes on from CAJTYO010000001.1 coordinate 89,069, forward strand.
CAACCAGGAGCTGCTGTTCTACGAGACGCTGTTTGACGAGAACGCCGCCTGCCATCTGGCCTTCGGCGAGGCATACTCCGAGTGCATCAAGGGCGGAGAGGAGATGTCCAAGGAGGAGCTGAAGGCCCACGGGCTCAACGACTCCATCACCCATGTGGACTTCATGGTGGGCACCGCCGACCTGTGCATCACCGGCAAAACCCGCGACGGGAAAGACGTTCCCATCTTTGTGGACGGCAATTTCGCGCTGTAATATGACACAAAAAGGGGAGGCCATCCCGGCGGGGATGGCCTCTCTTTTCGTTATATGGGGCCGTTACTCCATCTTAATGGCCGCTGTGCGGTAGATGAACTTCACCTGTCCGCCGGCCTCCTCGCCGCCGCTGAAGGAGCGGTAGTCCTTTGCCGCCTGAACCACGGCTTCCAGCCGGTCCGCCAGCAGCTCCAGGTCGCCGTCCAGAGCCTCGATGATCTTCTGAACACCCTTCTCATTGAACTCGTCCAGCCCGCCGGCAAGCTCCCCAGCCCCGTCATGGAGCTGCTTTACGCCGTCTGTGAGGGCGGGGATATTCTGCCGGAGAGCCTGGAGCCCGCCGTCCAGCTGCTGCGCGCCCTGGTCGAGGGCGGCGGCTCCCTGTCTGAGCGCACCCGCGCCGGAGGCGGCCTCATCCACCCCGGCCGTGTACTGCCGGAGGCCCTGGTAAAAAGCGCTGTAGCTGTCCAGAGAGGCTTTCAGGACCGTCAGCTTCTGCCCGGAGGGACTGTCGCCGCCCAGAAGGGCCACGGCCCCGTCCAGGACCTTGCCGTAGTTCTCCGCCGTCAGCTCCGGCAGCTTCGCGCCGCTGGCGGACAGCTGCTGGTTGGCGGAGGCCAGGAGGGACTGGAAGACCTCCTCCGCGCCGCTGTTGAGGACTTCGCTGCCGGCGCTGAGCTTTTCCAGTCCGGTCTGGAGCCCGGCGGCGCCCGCCGACAGCTCAGCCGTTCCGTCTGTCAGCGTGCCGGCGCCATCCGCCAGCTGCTCCACCCCGCCGGCCAACTGACTGGATTTCTCCAACAGCTCGCCAAGGCCGCCGTACAGTCTGCCGGAGCCGTCCAGCAGTTGGTCCATGGCGTCCTCCAGCTCCGCCAAAGAGTCGCTCAGGCCATCCGCGTCAGTCAGCTTTGACGTGTCCAGCCCGGCGAAGGGCTCGCTGACGGCGACGGTAAAGGTGGTTTCCAGCGCGAAGTCCGTCACGTCGGCGGAGATTTCCACATAGTCGGGAATATCCAGGTCCTCCTTCTCCAGCCGCAGGCTCTCCTGAAGACCGGGGAGGGCCAGGCCGATAACGGCCTGCCGGCTGCCGTCGCTGCACACTCTGCCGTTGACTGCCTCCACGTTGGTGAAGCGGTCCCCGTCCAGCGTCACGGCGGTCATCACGGCGAAGGGGACAAAAATTTTTTCTCTCTCGCCGCCGATGTCCGCTTCCACGTATTGATGGTTGACGTAGTCAAAGCGGATGGTCACATGGCCGCTCTTTCCGGTCAGCTGGTCCGGGGCGATGGACCGGCCGTCCAGGGTGTAGGAGACGGAGACCTCCACGGGGAGCGCCTTGTCCGTGCTGCCCTGGCAGTAGATGTCGCCGCCCTGGGCGTCCCAGATCCGGCCCGTGCCGCTGGGCGTGCAGGTCTCATAGCCCTTTACGTTCTCCACCCCGGTCAGAGCGGCTGCGTCCGCCAGGCGGGCCAGACCCTCCGGATTTTTCAGCCAGTCGCTGACAATCACCTGTTCCACCCGGCCGTCGGAGCCGGCCAGGACGTATACTGTTTCGTCCCGGCAGGCAGCGGGGCGGGCCGCAGTATCCGCGGCGGTCAATCCGGCGGGGGCGGCGGGGACGGCCTCCCCGCCGGTGGAGGAGCGGGCATATGCCGCTCCTCCGGCACTCAGGGCCAGGACCGCGCTCAGGCCGAGGGCGGTCAGCTTTATAGATGTTTTTTTCATTTTGCATAAACCTCCTGTTTCGAGACGTACTGTTTGTTTTGGGATGGGATGTGCCGCATACCGGCAGTGGCGGCACAGATCAGCCGGTCGCACAGCAGCAGCAGCGCGGGCAGAATCAGGATGACCGCCGCCATGCTGATGAGAGCGCCCCGGGCCATGAGCATACACATGGAGCTGATGATGTCGATCTCTGAGTACAGCGCCACGCCGAAGGTGGCGGCAAACAGGCCCATGCCGGAGACGATGATGGAGGGGATGGAGGCGGCCAGCGCCGTGTGGACGGCCTGACGTTTCTCTGCGCCGCCGATGCGCTCCATCTTATAGCGGGTTGTCATTAAGATGGCGTAGTCCACTGTGGCCCCCAGCTGGATGGTGCTGATGCAGATGGGAGCGATGAAGGGCAGGCTCTGACCCAGGTAGTGGGGCAGGCCCAGGTTGACAAAGATGGCCGCCTCGATGACCGCGATGAGGACGAAGGGCAGGACGAAGCTCTTTTCCACCAGAGCGATAATCAGGAAGATGGCGATGATGGACACGGCGTTGACCACCTGGAAGTCCCGGCCGGTGGTTTCGATCATATCCTTCATGCAGGGGGCCTCGCCGATGAGCATACCGGAGGGATCGTACTTTTTCAGTATGGCGTTGAGCTGGTCCACCTGGCGGCCCACCTCATCGCTGGCCACCTTGTACTCGGAGCTGACCAGCAGCAGTTCCCACTTGCCGCTATTAAGCGCACCGGTAACGCTCTCTGGCAGGAACGCCTCCGGCACCCGGGGCCCCACGGCGGATTCCAGACCCAGCACATACTGCACACCCTCGGTCTGCTCCATCTCCCGGGTCATGGCCCGGACCTCCCGGGCGGGGAGGCCGGCGTTCACCAGGAGCATGTGGGTGGAGGCCATGCCAAAATCCTCGCTGAGCTTTTTGTTGGCGGTGACATAGGCCATATCCTCCGGCAGACACTGGCCCATGTCGTAGTACACTTCGCCGTTGGTCCGATTATACCCGTACAGCGCCGGGGGGACGATCAGGACGAAGAGCGCCAGGAAGACCGGGAAAATTTTGACAACACCGGAGGCAAAGCCCCGCATATCGGGTATCAGGGCCCGGTGGCGGGTCCGCTGGAGGGGCCGGTCGAACACCAGGATCAGGGCCGGCAGCACCGTCACGCACCCGATAACCCCCAGCAGCACGCCCTTGGCCATGACCACGCCCAGGTCGCGGCCCATGGTGAAAGTCATGAAGCACAGGGCGATGAATCCGGCAATGGTTGTGATGGACGAGCCCGTCACCGAGGTGAGAGTGGCCTGGATGGCGGCGGCCATGGCCTCCCGCTTATCCTCGTGGAGGCGGCGCTGCTCATTGTAGCTGTTCCAGAGGAAGATGGAGTAGTCCATGGTGACGGCCAGCTGGAGCACGGCCGACAGGGCCTTGGTGATATAGGAGATCTCCCCGAGAAAGTAGTTGGTCCCCAGGTTCAGCAGGATCATCATCCCAATGCTGGCCAGGAACACAAAGGGGATCAGCCAGCTGTCCAGCAGCGCCAGCATGGCCGCACAGGCCAGAGCCACGGCGATGCCCACATAGATGGGCTCCTCCCGCTCGCACAGGTCCTTCAGATCCGTCACCAGCGCGGACATGCCGGAGACGAAGCACTGCGCCCCGGCGATGGAGCGGATCTCCCGGATGGCCTCCATGGTCAGGTCCGAGGAGGTGGACGTGTCGAAGAACACGGCCATCATGGTGGCGCTGCCCGCGTTGAACGCGTCGTACAGCCGGTCCGGCAGCAGCTCCATAGGGACAGCCGTATCCAGCAGGGAGTCGTACCACAGCACGGTCTCCACATGGTCCACCTGCTCGATCTCCTTCTTCAGAGCCGATACGTCCTTGGCGGGCATATCCTCCAGAATGAGGAGGGAGAAGGCGCCCTTGCCAAACTCCTCCAGCAGCTCGTTCTGACCGATGACGGTCTCCATATCCTCGGGGAGATAGTCGAGCATGTCGTAGTTGATTCTGGTGCCCGCCATACCCAAAACGGCTGGGAGCATCAGCGCCAGGGTGACAATCAGAATGGGAATGCGGCATTTGACCACCGCTTTTGAAAAACGCATGGGTTTGATAACTTCCTTTCAATAATTATAGTGGGCGGGATGTTATACTGCATAAAAGAAGGTGATTCTCTTATTGGTACTCTCGCACCTCGCAGTACTCCGTCTCAATGACGTCGGGACGCTGGTTCGTGACGATTTTCACTGTGCTGACGGCTACGCACAGATTCAGAACCCCCTCCGCCAGCAGCGCGGCTCCCAGCAGTGCGGTGAGTATCTGGACGCTCTCCCAGGGGCGAAAGACCAGCAGCAGACCCACCGCGCCGGTGGCCGCCGCCAGCAGCAGGATGGTCCACCAGGACGGAATGCCGAAGCGCCGGGCGTCTACGCCGATCTGCACCTTGAACAGTCCGTCGGCCAGAATGGATACGCCCACGGCCAGACAGATGAAGTCCAGCACGTTCTCGGTTCGCAGCAGAGAAATGATCCCCAGCGCGATCAACAGAATACCGAAGGCCAGATCGTACTGGAAAGCCAGCCGGAACAGGTCCCTGGAGAAATAGCCCACCAGCTTGACGGCGCCGAACACCACCATGGCCGCGCCCAGCGCCCGTCCGATGACCACCGCCGATTTGGCAGGCAGGGCGATGAACAATACGCCCACCAGGCAGAACACCACCGACATGATGATGTATCCCGCCTTGGCGACGCGCATAGGAGCTACGGATCGGTTTTCCATAGCATACACCTCCTTTTTGCTTCCCCGGACCGCCGGGGCTTTTCTTTACAATGGGCAGTATAGCGCAGGCGCTCTCGTTTGAAAATGGACAAAGAAAAGCCCCGTGCCCAATTTCTGGGCACGGGGCGCGGAACTGACCGAAAATCAGACATGGACGGGTACGGTGTCTAAAGGCCATCCCAGACGCAGCTGGCAGATCCGGCGGAAATAGGCGGCGATGTCGTCCTTCATGCCGTCGTTCAGCCAGTCGATCACCGTTCCGAAACAGGCGCAGCGGTGATAACGGATGATGACCGCGCGGTCCGCCTCGTCCGCCGTATGTCCCGCCAGGGCGGCGTCTATGTAAGCTGACACCACGTACTGGCACAGCTTCATCAAGTGCCGCTCGAACATATCCCGGCTGAGGGAATTGTAGATGTGATAGACGGCCCGCTTGTTCTTGGTAACAAACTCCACAATGGCCTCGCAGCCCTCCTCCACCGAGTCAATGGTGGGGTGCCGGGCCATCATAGCGGCGGCCTGCTCGCCGACGATCTCCTCCAGAAGGGCGGGCAGATCTTCGAAATGGTAATAAAAAGAGTTGCGATTCACGCCGCAGTCCTCTACAATATCTTTAATGGTGATTTTATCGAGGGGCCGCTGGCTTAAAAGCTTGAGGAAGGACGCCTTAATGGCGTTCCGTGTAAAATTCGGCATAGACATCCTCCATCTTTTTGATGCCTCCATTGTACCACAGACCGCTCCATATTTGTATGGAGAAATTCACCGAAATATCCATGATCGGAGGGCAGAGCCATGGCGGTTGACAGACTGATCGGCATCCTGGCCATCCTGCTGCGGGAGGAGCGGATCACCGCCGCCCGGCTGGCGGAGCGGCTGGAGGTGAATCGGCGGACCATCTATCGGGACATAGAGCGACTGTGCCGGGCGGGCATTCCCCTGCGCTGCGAGCGGGGGAAGAACGGCGGCATTGCCATAATGGAGGGCTACGCCATGGACCGCACCCTGCTGACGGACGCAGACCGGGGGGCCATTCTGGCGGGACTGCGGAGTCTGGACAGCGTCAGCGGTACGGGATACTACCGGCGGCTGATGGAGAAGCTGCCCCCGTCCCGGTCTGCGGCGGACGACTGCGTAGTCATCGATCTGGCCAGCTGGTACGGGCCCGTTCTGGCCCCCCGCCTGGCAGAGCTGAAGGAGGCCTGTGCCCGGCGGCAGGTTGTGCGCTTCATCTACTGCGCGCCCAAGGGGGAGGATGGACGGGAGGTGGAGCCCGTCCGGTTAGTGTTCCGCTGGTCCAGTTGGTATCTCCAGGGCTGGTGCCGGGAGAGGAGGGACTGGCGGCTGTTCAAGCTCAACCGAATGCTGCGGGTGGAGGTGCTGGAGGAGACGTTCGCGCCCCGCACCGCGCCGGACCCGGTCCCGCCGGCGGAGCAGGTATATCCCGGACGGCTGGAGGCGGCTGTGCGCCTCGACCCCGCCGTCCGGTGGCGGCTCGTTGATGAGTACGGCGCGGACAGCTTCACCCAGGAGGCGGACGGCCGGCTGCTGTTTCGCCGGACGTTTCACAGCAGGGAGGATCTGCTGCGGTGGGTGCTGAGCTTCCAGGACCAGGCTGAGCTGCTGGAGCCGACGGCGCTGCGGGAGGAGATGGGCCGTCTGGCGAAAAAAATTTGGGAGAAATATGAAAAACATGACAGATAGGTGTCATATTTTCTGTGGTAATATGGAAATACGATCAATATAAAAGGAGGATGCGCGGTATGGTGGAATCCAGATGCGGAATTTTGTGCGGCGGCTGCGAATACAGAGAGAGCATGGGCTGCAAGGGCTGTGTGGAGATCGACAAGCCCTTCTGGGGCGAGAGCTGTCCGGTAAAAAGCTGCTGTGAGGGGAGGGGGCATAGTCACTGCGGCCAGTGCCCGGAGTTCCCCTGCCAGCTGTTGAACCAATTTGCCTATGACCCCCAGCAGGGGGACGACGGACGGCGGCTGGAGCAGTGCAGAAGGTGGAAAGAGGCGGAATGTGGATAAGATTGACTACAAAAAGACGGAGAAGCATCTGTATATGCCCAAGGCTCCGGCTATCGTCCGGGTGCCGGAGATGACTTTCTTTGCTGTGGATGGCGCGGGGGACCCCAACACCTCCCCGGACTACGCCCAGGCCATGGAAATCCTGTACGGTCTGAGCTTCACGGTGAAGATGAGCAAGATGGGCGGCGAGGAGCCGGCGGGGTACTTCGAGTACGTGGTCCCGCCCCTGGAGGGCCTGTGGTGGACGGAGGACCCGGGCTTTGACGGCAGGCCCCCGGCGGACAAGAGCGATTTCCGCTGGACCAGCCTGATCCGCCAGCCGGATTTTGTGGACGAGGCGATTTTCGACTGGGCAGTGGAGCGCTTGGCCGGAAAGAAGCCGGAGCTGCCCCTGTCGAAGGCCCGGTTCCTCCGCTGGGAGGAGGGACTGTGCTCCCATGTGCTGCATGTCGGTCCCTATGACAGCGAGCCGGCGACCATCGACCGGCTCCGCGCCTTCACAGAGGAGCAGGGCTGCCGCCCGGACTTCTCCGATACACGGCGGCACCACGAAATCTATCTGGGCGACCCCCGCCGGACCGCGCCGGAGAGGTTGAAGACCGTCATCCGCCAGCCGGTGGCGAAGAAATAATACTTTTTCTTGAAGACCTCTCTCCTAATTGGAGAATCGTATAATAAACGAGACCGCCGGATTTCCACTCCGGCGGTCTCGTTTATTCCATTACAGGGCGTTCAGCTGCCGCAGCAGAACAGAGGCGATATTTTCACAGGAGGCCTGCACCTGTACCGCGCCGATGTTCTGCGCCACCATGGGCATTCCGTAGACCACGGAGGACTCCCGATCCTGGCCGATGGTGAAAGCCCCGGCCCGGCGCATCTGCAGCAGACCATCCGCACCGTCCCGGCCCATACCGGTCATGATGATGCCCGCCATCTTGCAGCGCACCTGCTCCGCCATGGAGAAGAACAGAGCGTCCACCGAGGGGCGGTGGCCGCTGACCTTCTCCCCCTGGGTACAGGAGACAGTGTACCGAACGCCGCTGCGGACAATACGCATCTGGTAGTCCGCGGGGGCCAGCAGGGCCAGGCCGCGGCGGACCTCGTCGCCGTTCTTGGCCTCCCGCACCTCCATCTGGCACAGCCGGTCCAGCCGCTGGGCGTACATCTGGGTGAAGCCCGTGGGCATATGCTGGACAATGAGCATACCGGGGATATCGGCGGGCAGGCGCTTGAGCACCTCCAGCGTGGCCTCGGTGCCCCCGGTGGAGGCCCCCAGGCCGATGATTACCTGATCCAGCGCCGGACGCTGGCCCAGGGCGGCCACAGGGGAGGGCGCACCCGTCTGAAGCAGAGCGGCGGAGGCCTGGCGCACCTTGGCCCCGGCGGCGGAAATAACCTTCTGGGTCAGGGCGGCGATAAAGGCATCGTTATTCAAGGTGGAATCCGGCTTGCGGACAAAGTCAACCGCGCCGGCGGACAGCGCGTCGAAGACGCGCAGATTCAGCGAGGATACCAGAATCACCGGAAGGGGATGCTTGGGCAGCAGCTGTTTGAGGAAGTCAATGCCACTCATGCCCGGCATTTCCACGTCTGAGGTGATAACGTCCGGCCGCAGCTGCGGTATTTTTGCCATGGCGTCCTGGGCGTTGAATCCGGTCCCCACGATCTCGATACGGGGACTCTTTCCCAGCCCCTGGGTGATAATCGTGCGCGCCAGGACGGAGTCATCCACCACCATTACACGGATCTTTTTGTTGGCAGACCACATACAGCGATCCTCCTTAATGAAGAGTTGCGCTCCGGAGCGGTCAGCGCTTCTGGAACGTGGAGGGAGCCACCGTCTGATAGGGGTTATTTTTCCCCAGATTCTCGGAGTGGCTGATCATGAAGTAGCCGCCCGGAACAGTGGCGTCATAAAACCGCTGCACCAGGGCGTCCTTGGTGGGCTGGTCAAAGTAGATCATCACGTTCCGGCAGAAGATCACGTCGAATTTCAGGCGGAATTTGATGGGGTCCATCAGATTGAAGGTCTGGAAAATCACGTTATCCCGGATAATGGGCGCCACCGCGTACTGCTTGGTGCCGCCAACAGGGACGAAGTACTTTTTCTTCCAGTTGGGAGGAATGGTGTCCGGCAGTTCATAGATGCCCTTCTTGGCGGAGGCCAGTGCCTTCTGGGAGATGTCGGTGGCCAGCACGCGGGTGTCCCACTGGGGAGCCTGAGCGCCCAAGAACTCCTTGATGTAAATGGAGATGTTGTAGGGCTCCTCCCCGCTGGAGCAGCCCGCGCTCCAGATGGCCAGGACTTTATCCCGCTGGTGGCGCTTGACCAGGTCCGGCAGGATGGTCTTCTCGAAGAAGGTAAAGTGCTCCTGCTCCCGCATAAAGAAGGTGTAATTGGTGGTCAGCCGGTTCAGAACCAGCTCCATATCCGCCGGGTCCTGCTTTTTCAGCAGGTCGGAGACAAAGGGGGCGAAGTCATGGTATCCCTTTTGACTGAGCAGTGAGGAGAGGCGGCTGGTGACCAGCTGCCTCTTCTGGCTCAGGTCGATCCCATACTGGCTGTGTATAAATCGGACGAGCTTGTTGAAATCTTCGTTGCTGATGTTCGACAGCGGCACAGTGCTTCCTCCTTTCCTATCTCAATCACTCGTGGAGCAGGAGGCCGCAGTCCAGGATCAGCAGCGTCTTCCCATCCGGCAGCGAGCACATGCCGGAAATCAGCTTCTGGGGGTTTTGGGTGGGCATGGGCAGAATGGAGCTTTGCAGCACGTCCACCATCTTATCCACGCCGTCCACCAAAATGCCCATGCAGTCGCTGCCCACGTTGACCACCATGATGCAGTTCTCATCGGCCTGGGGCTTGCCCAGGCGCAGGCGGATGTCGATGATGGGGATGATCTGGCCCCGCAGGTTGATGATGCCCCGCACGTAGTGGGGCACCCGGGGCAGGCGGGTGATGGTGTGGTCGGTGATGATGGTCTCCACCTGCTCTGCGTCGATGCCGTAGAGCAGTCCGTCGGAGATGCAGATGAGGTATTTGCTGGTCTGGAGCTCCGCGGCGTCGTCGCGGACGGCCTCGGCCTCGTTCTCTTTATTGAAGACATTTTCCTCTGGCATAGTATATGTGCTCCCTTCTCACTAAGCTGTTATCCGGAATCAGAACATGCCCTGTCCGGCGCTGTAGAGGTTGGCGATATCCAGGATGATGCTGATGCTGCCGTCGCCCATGATGCTGCACCCGGTGATGCCGCAGCTCTTTACGTCAAAGCTGTTGACGTAGGCGGGCAGGGGCTTGACCACGATCTGCTGCTGTCCCAGCAGGTCGTCCACGAACAGGCAGTAGCTGCGCTCTCCGGCCTCCAGCCAGATGACGATGCCCTCCTCGATGTTGTCGTGGCCGTCGTCCAGGCCGAAGAGCTCCTTGGCGCGGATAATGGGGTAGAAATTGTCCTGGAACTTCATCATCTCGCCCCGTGCCGGGTCGTGGATGATGTCCCCGGCGGAGACCCGGGCAGAGGAGCGGATGTTGTTGATGGGGATGGTGAAAAGGCTCTCGCCCACCGAGACCTCCATGCCGTCCATGATGGCCATGGTCAGGGGGATCTTCAGCGTGGTGGTCATGCCCTTGCCCCACTCGCTGGAGATGGACACCGTGCCGCCCACGTCGGCTACGTTCTTTTTCACCACGTCCATGCCCACGCCTCTGCCGGAGAACTCGGTGACCTGGGTGTTGGTGGAGAAGCCGGGCATCATCATGAAACCCAGGATCTCCTTCTGGCTGTACTCGCGGTCGGGATCGGCCAGTCCCTGGCGGACGGCCTTGTTGAGGATGGCCTGGGTATCCGCGCCCTTGCCGTCGTCGATGATCTCGATAATGACCTCGCTGCCGGTGTGGCGGGCGGAGAGGAGAATCTCGCCCACCGGGTCCTTCCCGGCGGCCACGCGCTCGGCCTCCGTCTCCTCCAAACCGTGGTCCATGGAGTTGCGCACAATGTGCATGATGGGATCGCTGATGCCGTCCACGATGGTCTTATCCACCTCGGTGTCCTCACCGACGAGGGTCAGGCGAGCCCGCTTGCCCAGCTTTTTGCTCATATCGCGCACGATGCGGTTCATCTTCTGGAAGGTGCTGGATACGGGCACCATGCGCAGGGACATGGACACGTCCTGCAGATCGTCGGTGAGCTTGCGCAGCTCCCGGGCGGACTTGGTAAAATTGTCCAGCCGCAACCCCTTCAGATCGGGGGACGCAGTGACCATGGACTCGGTGATGACGATCTCGCTGACCACCGCCATAAGCTGGTCCAGCTTGGAGAGGTTGACGCTGATGAGGCTCTCCTTGGCGTGCTGCTGGCCGGCCGCGGCCGCAGCGCCGGCGGGCGCCGCAGCGGCCGGGGCGGGTGCCGGCTTGGACACGGCGGCCGCAGGCTCCGGCTGGGGCGCGCTCACCGCCTCAACAGGCGCGGCGGGAGCCGGGTCCGAGGCGGGGGCGGGAGCCGGGTCCTCCGGCTTGGCGTCCACGGACTGATAGGAGCTGATGCTGCCCGCGCCCTGGACGGCGGAGACGGCGCCGTTGCGCTCCTCGGCGGTGTGGAACCAGAGGTAGAAGCCCTCCTCCACAATGGTTTCGGAGGTGGAGGGATCTGTCTCCACGTTCTCAGGAACATGGATGAAATCGCCGCTGTAGTCCTTCACCGCGGTAACCAGCATGAAGGCGCGCAGGCTCTCCATGCCGCTGCCCTCGTCAAAGAATACATGAATGCCGAAGGGGTACGCCATGTCGGCGGCCACGGGAGCCGGCGCCTCCGCCGGACCGCCGGCCGGGGCCGCTGCCGCCGGCTCGGAGCCTCCGCCTTGAATTTTATTGACAAGACTATTAATTTTATCCACGATACTGTCGATAGATTCAGAGAGCGGTTCGCCGTTTTCCACCTTTTCGATCTCACCGCGGAAGAAGTCCACTGCCTGGAAGAGCATATCGAACAGCTCCGGGCGCAGTTCCGGCGCCACCGCCGCCATGGTCTTCTCGCGGATGATAAAGAACAGGTCCTCAATCCGATGCGCCACGGTCATCAGAGAGGGGAACTCCATCATAGCGGAGGAACCCTTGATCGTGTGCATGATGCGGAAGATTTCGTTGACGCTGTCCTCTGAGAACGTGTCCGCCTGTTCCGCCGCCAGCAGAATGCCGTCGAGCTGTTCGAGAAGCGTGTTCGTCTCGTACAGGTACATATCCAGGATGCTGTCGTTGCCGCTGCCCATAAGAACGCCACCTTTTCCGTAATTTTTCTGTTCCCCGCGGAGGGGCCAAAAGGGCAGAATCCCCCCGCGCTGATTTCATCACTGTAGTTATCGGCAGGATGCCGGCAAAAAATAAGACATCCGCCAACTTTTAATTATCCCCGCCCTACAGCGGGGCAGGTCCGGCCCGGCCGGACCGCCGCACAGCGGAGGCCGCCCCGGCAGCGCGGCGTCCGATCCGTCCCTTCCGGCTGCCGCAGTAACATTTGATGGGAGTGTCGCAAATGCCAGATCTGCTAGGCGTGACCAACGCGGTTCCAGGAAATGACGCGAACCTGATCAACCGGAATATGCCCTCCATCCCCAACGATCCGAGAGTGCAGAACGCGCCGGACCCCAATCGGGTCAGCCGCCCCGACAACCGTACCGAGCGGCAAGACAGCGGCGACACCGGGGGCAGGCCGATCCGATATGACTCTAATTTTATCACCTTCCTCCAGCGGCTGCGCGAGACCCCCGGCCTCAGCCAGTCCATGGCCCAGCTTCTGCGCACCTACCAGGGCACGGTGGTCTCCTCCGGCATGGAGGAGGGCATCGCGCTGGAGATGAGCGCCCTGATGGAGATGCTGAAAATGGACGAGGGGGCGTTCTCCGCCTTTTTCCGCTCCCAGATGGAGCTGGGCAACCGTTTCTCCGGACCGCTGTTCTCCCTTCTGCGGGAGGCTTACGGCAACAGCACCTCCGAGGTGCTGCGGGGGAACATTCTCCAGTTTCTCAAGCGCTACAGCGACTACTCCTCCTCCGCCCATATCCAGGGCAATCTGCTGCGCACCCTCACCCGGCTGACCCGGTCCATCCCGGCCACCTTCGGCAACCAGCTGCTGGGCATGGTGTCCGAGCTGGAGGGGAAGATGTCCGCCGGAGACCGCTCCGGTGCGCTGAAGCTGCTGCAGGGGACCATCATGCCCTTTCTGGCGGGATACACCTCCCGGACCAACGACATGGGGCTCAGCCGGTCGCTGATCTCCCTTCTGTCACTGGACGTGGCCCGATATGAGAGCGGGTCCAAGGAGGGCGTGATGCAGGCCTTCCGCCAGCTGGGGGGCAGCAGCGTCCTGCGCTCCCGGCTGGGGGGCGTGAGCGAGGTGGACCTGCTGCGGCTTTTGGAGCGCAGCCGCTTTGCCCAGGCGGCGGGACGGGACCAGTTTGCCGACCGCCTGGCCCAGACGGCCCAGCGGGCTCTGCGGGGCGGGGCAGGCATGGAGGCTCAGGACGCCTTCCGCAACATCCTGTCCGCCTTTCTTATCAACGAGAGCGTCTATATGCCCCTGACCCACCTGGTGATCCCCATGGACTGGGAGGGACGGCTGATGTTCAGCGAGCTGTGGGTGGACCCGGACGCTGAGGATAACCTCAAACAGGGCCGGGGCGACCGGGACAACACCATCCGCTTCCTATTTAAAATGGATATTCAGGGCCTGGGCTTTTTCGATATGGTGCTCACCTGCCAGCGGGACAACGTGGACCTGCAGATCTACGGCCCCCCGGAGGTGACCAGCTTTGCCGCGACGGTCCAGGGGGAGATGGACCGCATCCTCAGCGAGAACGGGCTCAAGCCCGTTAACGTGCAGGTGCAGACCATGGAGCGGCCCCTGGATGTGTCCGCCGTATTCCCCAAAATCTATGAAGGAGAGAACAGTATCAATGTCAACGCGTGAAAGACCCCGCCCGTCAGGGCGGGCCGTGGCTCTCAGCTACGACGGCGGCGCGGGCGCGCCGGTGGTGGTGGCCTCCGGCATGGGGTATATGGCGGAGAAGATCGTGGAGGTGGCCGCTGAGAACGGCGTGCCCGTCTACGAGGACAACTCGTTGGCCACCATGCTCTCCCAGCTGTCCCTGGGACAGGAGATACCCGACTCCCTGTATCGGGCCATTGTGGAGATCTATGTGTACTTTTTGAAGTTTGACCCCGCCGACCCGGACAAGGCGCGCCGGGAGCGGCAGGCACTGGAGAAGCGCGCCTCCGCCCCGGCGGAGGGCAGCGGAGAGGTTGAGGAAGGAGGCCAGTGATGGAGAGGTTATATCTGATTTTGAACAGCCAGGGAGAGGCCCTGGCCCAGGCGGTGCTGGAATCTCCCAGGATCACGGAGGTGGTGCAGCTGCGTCTGACGGAGGAGACGGAGCTGGATTTCCTGCAGGTAGGGGAGATCCAGTGCATCGGTCTGGACAACAGCTCCGCGTCCATGCGGGGCACGGTGACCATGCAGCGGGGCGAGCGTCTGGTAATCCGGCCCGGGGCTATGCTGGGCGCGGAGGCCCGGGAGAATCTGCGCATTCTCACCGACTTTGAGAGCGTTATGTACCCCGTCACCGGCTTCTGGAAAGGTCAACAGCCCATCCGGGGCCACGACCTCAGCTGCGGCGGCGTGGCGTTCTTCACCGAGAAGCAGCTGAAAGTGGGCGAGGTGGTGCAGCTGGTCCTGCCCGTCACCGATTCGCCTCTGCTGCTGCGCACCCGTATTCTGCGGCGGCTGGAGAAGAACGAGGAGCCCATCCCCCTGTATGCAGCCCGCTTTGTGGACCTGTGCCTGGACGAGGAGTTTGCCATACGCAAGGCGGTGTTCAGCATCCAGGTCAGCCGGCCCCGGCCCAAGGCCCCCGCCCAATAGATACGCCCGCGAGAGCAACCACCTGTCTTGAAAGGAGCTTTTCTATGCAGCAAGTATCAAATTTCTCCCGTCGCATCCTGAGGAGGCGGGCTATGTCCCTTCTGCTGGCTCTGGTGATGCTGCTGGGACTTGTCCCCGGCCTGCCCGGGGAGGCCTCCGCCCACTGGGCGGATTCCGACCTCAGCCAGCTGGTGGAGTGGGGCTTCATCCGCCCCGACCAGGCGGGCTATCCCGACCGCGCCCTCACCCGGGCGGACTTCATGGCCATCGTCAACCGGGCTTACGGCTACCACGAGCCGGGGGAGACCCCCTTCGTGGACGTGGAGGAGAAGGACTGGTTCTATGACGACGTGGGCGTGGCCTACACCGCCCGGTACATTAAGGGAACCTCCCCCACCACCGCCTCCCCCAACTCCACACTGACCCGGGAGACGGCGGCCACCATTCTGGGCCGGAACATGATGCTCCAGGAGTCTGTGGGCGAGATTCTGGATTTTACTGACGCCCGGGGCATCAGCAGCTGGGCCAAGGGCACCATCAAGGCGTCCCTGGAGCACTATCTGGTCAGCGGCTATAATGACAACACCTTCCGCCCCCAGCGGGCGGTGAGCTGGGGCGAGATGGCGTCCATGATCACCCGCATTGTGGGTACGCCCATTCAGGAGCCCGGAGATTACGCCCTGGGCGGCGTATATGGCAACGTGACCATCACCTCCCCCGAGGTGACCCTGCGCGACACGGTCATCAGCGGTGACCTGTACGTCACCGGCGGCGTGGGCCTGGGCGGCGTGACGCTGGAGAACGTGACGGTTCTGGGCCGCATTATCGCCAGCGGCACCGGCAGCAGCGAGGGTGGTCAGGACAGTATCCTGCTGCGCAATGTGGTGGCCGACGAGCTGCTGGTGGACAACCTGCAGGACCATCCCGTCTCCGTCCGTGCCGACGGTATCACCGACATCGGCCGGACCACTGTGCGCACCAGCGCCTATATTGAGGACAACACCCCCGACGGCATGGGGCTGAAGTATATCTCCCTGGAGGGCGAGAGCTATCCTGAGGGCGAGGAGCCCGAGGACTGGCAGCCTATCCAGCTGGACCTGGCGGGCCGGATCGGCGAGGTGGTCAACAAGACCCCCCAGTCCCAGGTACGGGCCGCCGCAGGCACCGTGGCCAAGCTGACAGTGGATGAGGCCGCCGTGGAATCTACGGTCATTATCGACCGGGGCGCGGTCATCAAAGAGCTGGATCTGGACACCGCCACCGAGGTCACCGGCGAGGGCGACATCGAGAAGCTGGTCGTCAACGCTCCCGACTGCTCCGTGGAGATGCTTCCCGATCAGATCGTGATCCGTCCCGGCATCACTGCCGACATCGCCGGCGAGGAGATGGACAGCGTGGGCGCTCAGGAGTCCTCTATGGAGCCCATGATTCTGGCCGGCTATCCCCAGGCCCGGGACATTACGCCCAACGGTCTGGAGGCTGTGTTCTCCACCAATAAGAGCGGCACCGTCTATTGGGCGGTCAGCGCCGTCACCGACGGCTCCGTGGGCGAGGAGGACCTGATCAAACCCCCGTCCTATGGCAATATCGCGCTGAAGAACGGTTCCGTCAAGATTCCCAGGGGCAACGAGGAGATCTCCGCCAAGATCAGCGGACTGACCCCCGGCGGATCCTACTACCTGTCTGCCATTCTGGTGGACGCCCGGGGACAGCGCAGCGCAGTGAAGGTCATCTCCTTCACCACCCCCGACAACACCAAGCCCGCCTTCTGCAACGGCTATCCCCGCATGTCCAAAGTGTCCCGCACCGACAGCGTGGTGGTGGTCATGCCTACCAAGGACTGCAAGCTCTACTACGCCCTGCTGCCCGAGGGGGCCGCGGCTCCCACCGAGGATGATCTGAAAACCAGCTCCGTCTCCGGCGCGCTGGGCTACGGCGTGCGGGACGTGACCAAGAACAAGGAGGACGCCTTCCGGGTCAACGACACGATTCTGGATGAGGTCACCAACTACGTCCTCTATCTCTGGCTGACCGACGGCGTAAACAAGTCCGCCATCGTCAAGCTGACCTTCAAAACCGACGACGAAACTCCGCCGGAGTTCATCGTTGACCCCACGCCGGAGAAGCAGACGGCCAACAGCGTCTCTCTGAAGTTCCAGCTCAGCGAGCCTGGCACGGTCTACTGGGTGGCCTTCCCTTACGGCAGCGTTGAAAACTACCCCAAGCCTCAGCATGGCACCGAGTATGAGACTGCCCCGCTGAACAGCGCCTACGCTATCCAGCAGGTGGTCAACGGTATGAATATCGGCTCGGAGGGCAAATCCGGCCGAGTCACCGTTCGGGCCAACTCCGACGGGGCCTGCATCGGCACCTTCAACATCACTGGCATGAAGCCCGAGACCACCTATGAAGTCTACTATGTGGCCAAGGACAACGCCGGACCGGACCGGAACTATTCCGTCACCGTCAAGTACATCACCGTCAGCCCCAAGGATGATAGGGGCCCTGTGTTCGTCCAGAGCTTCGAGCTGACTGTGGAGGGCGACAAGACCAGACCCCGCTCAGGCTCGGACATCTATATTGATGTGTCTGAAGACGTATATTTCCAGGGTCAGGGTGGCAGCAAGAGCTTGGCGGAGCTGTATAAGGACACCCAGACCGGTTCTGCCGCCTCCCGGGAGCAGGCTGTCAACCGGCTGGCCGAGGTTCTCTCCAAGAGCATTGTGCTTCACAAGTATGATGAGAACGACAACGAGTTAACCAATTTCCACAGTAAAAACAACACTGCCGATACCCGCACCGACTGGGAGATCGATTACACACAAGCCACTGTGGAATCCCGCAAGGAGGGCGGCATCCGTATCACATTCCCCTCTGAGGGTCTACAGCTGCAAAACGGCGGCTGGTATTGCTTCATCATCAGCAAGCTGCAGGATCTGGCCGGGAATTCGATTGAACCGGAGGGAATTGTAAACTTCTGGAACGGGAATACGGCGGAGCTCAAAAAGGTTGGACACGACGTGCCGCCCTTCCCCATGGAGTCTCCGTGGGTACTGATGGGCTCACCGAAGTTCGATGGGCAAGGCCCTATCATCCGAGACGGTGATGACGCCGGCAAGGCCGCCCGAGCGGATATGAGTTTCAGCCTGCAGCCTCAGTCCACCAGCTCTGTGTCTGGGACCACCGCCTATGACATCGTACTGTGGAGCGGTACTCCCATGGCGTATGACCTCTACTACCGCGTGATAGACAAGGCCACGGGGAAAACGTTCCTGGAGGGTGGAAGATACCCAGCCGCCGCACCCGATGGCAGCACGGACTATCTCATCACCCAGACGGGCGGCAAGGACGTGGACCAGAACGGCTGGATATACCTTGGAAACAGTAAGGATCTGTACCCGCCCAGTCCCACCAACGAAAAGGAGGAGACTTGGACCGGCCTGTCTGTCAGCAAAGACCTGCTCGGCTGTGAGGACGGCAATTTCGGCCAGCTCAAGAACTTCAATGAGAATCTGGAGTACCAATTTATCATCATGCTGACGATGCACAGGGGTAAGTCTCTGGATGAGTACACCAGCTGGGAAAAGGAGGCGAAGATCAACGTCAATGTGATCTCCGGACAGTCCCAGAATCTGAACAGACTCGCCCTTGCACTGGACAACAACTGGGATGAATTTCTGGAATTGGGCGGCACTCAGGGGGCGGAATCCATCGGCCGCTGGCGGAAGGACAAGGAATCTCCCTATGTTAAAACCCAGGAGCTTCGCTGGACCTTTACCCTCCAAAAGCCGCCCGCTTTTGAGACCGGAAATCCGAAGTTCATCATGAACAGCGACGGAACAGTGTCCGTCGATGTGAGCTTAGACGTCTCCGGCGACATTCACTGGGCCATCTCAGAGGTACAGGCCAATGGCAGAGCCGCTTACGACACCACAAGATATCTTATACCGAAAACTGACGACTACGCAAAGGACGCGAACGGAGCCTATACCAATTCCCCGGACGTATCCGTCTCCATTGTCCCAAATACCAACGACAAGCAGATGTTCATCACTGCGGAGGGCCACCGCCCCCCTCAGATTGGCGGCACAACTCTGGAGCGTCCCATGCCGGATTGGATGAAGGGTCTGGATACAAAAACCGAGGTTATAGAGGATATTGATATAATCAACAATAGCCTTGACGACCCGGAAAAAATGAATAAGATCACTTCGCCGCTGAATACAACGATTATTCAGAAAAAATTTGGCAATGACGGCAAAATGAAGGACTGGGATATTCACACCTACGACACAGACGCGGAGCCGGGCAGCCAAGAACAGCTGATTTTGGACAGCGTGGAGCCGCGCAAGACGTATTTCGCCTACTTTGTCACCACACCCAAGGGCAGCAATAAGTACATGTCCCACGTCTATATCTATCAGTTCACCGTTCCGGAGCTGGCCAGACCCCAGATCGGCCTCACGGCGGACAGACTGACCGGCGACGTGACGGTAACGCTCGACAAGGAGACCCAGCTTGAATGGCGCGCGTTCTCTGCCTACGACGCGGTTTCCCAGACGACGATTTCCATTCTCACGAAGCCCTTCAGCAGCTTCGCGGAGCACAAGCTGCCCAAGGCGTACGAGGACTATACCGTACTTGACGCGCTGAGAGCGACGTACAACTTTGATACGGCCTCTCGTGGTGACCCCTCTGCTAAGAATCCCGCGTCAAGCAGCTATTGGTATCCCGACAAGGGCGGCGACTACTTCGCCTACGACGATATGGAGCCCGGTTATTCCGTGTTTGATATGTACGCCAGCACGGAAACCCGGAGGCAACTGATCCGCTTGATTTCTAACGGTGAGTTGAATAGCCCGGAAATGGTTGACCCAGCGACCCCCAGCTGGTCGGACGACGAGCATACGCCGAAGATTCCGAGTGGAACAAACACTGTATCCAAGAATCTGGAAAACGGTAAGCTGCTCCAAGACAATACCCCCTTCGTCTTCCTCACCTGGGCTATCAACTGGAGCTCCTATAACGACGCCGACGGCGTCAATTCGAAGGCGCCCAATGCCTCCTTCCGGGCGGTAGAGTATACAAAGGGCTCCCTGGACGCGCCGGAGGTGGACTATGCGGACAATGGATACCTGACGCAGAATTCTGTGAGCAAAAAGTACAGCGGCCAGGTTCATATCCGCTTCGAAAATCCCGTGTACCGGTTGGTGAACGGGGAGAGAGTGCCCCTCTCCAGCGAAAATCTCCTTGACTTCCTGACGGACGAGGAGGACAGAAAGCACTTCTCTATTAAGGGCAATCCGACAAGATACGATTTCACACTTGAATTCAAGGATGTGGGCAGCGGACCGATCCTCTCCTTCCCGCCGGACCATTTTGTCAACTATAGCCGAATTGCATCCTCCAAAAACCTGAGCCTCCGAATTGGCGCAGGAACAGGAGAATACAAGGGGCAAACATGCTTGATCGTTGAATGGCCAGGAAACCCCGACTCTCCCTGGCAGTTCCCGTTGGAGGAGGAAGACGACAGTGATGGCAGCACGCTGCTGATCAGCGGTAAAGATCTGGGAGGTTCAGCGGGAGCTCAAAAAACGCTTACGTTGAATGTTGGGGATACAACTCCCAATGATATTACCGCCTACTTTGAGCCGGAGTTGAATAGCCCTGAGTTCACGTGGACAATCCCGGATGACAGCATAATCCAGTTTGATGGAATAACAGGCAATAAAGCTGAGAGTGAGACCATTAAGATTCGTGCCGTACAGCCTGGTGTAGTTACTGTCACGCTGGTTGCTATTGGTAAGGATGATAACGGCAGAATCCAGCAAGAGGAAGGTACGATTGAAGTAACTGTCACGGGAGAAATACAAACTTTTACTGCGGCAAGTACAACGGGAGATATTCTGTATACTTATCCTAACCTGACACTATCCCTCGGTGCTCCTGTGCCCAGCGTAGAATTTGATGTTATAGTGGACAATGTGACGGGTAGTCTTTCCGAGAATGTCGTTTTCAGCATCCAAAAAGGGGGAACAAATTCCAATAGCGTACAGTGCGAAGAGGTGGATGGCCACAAAATACAAATCACCCCTGCCAATGGTGCGAAAGCGGGCCATACAGCGAAGGTAACGGTAGGACTGATTGACAAGAAGACCGGCAAGGACCTCACCCCGGGCGCGGGGGCCAAGAAGACCATCAATATTACATTCAAGGACTCCGACTCCACCACCTACAACAACTCCGACCGCACCCCCAACCGCCTCGTTCCCGAGAGCCTGAGCTTCGGCAACGTCAGCGGCGCGAAGCTGACCGGGGGCGTGGTTAAGATGTCCGGCAACACGATGAGCTCCACGATTGCCGCCATCATCAACCCCTCCGGGGCCGCGGGCACAATCAAGTGGGAGTCCTCTAACCCGGCGATAGCCTCCGTAACGCCCAATGGCTCCAGGGCCACGATCACCGGCCTCTCCACAGGCACAGCCACCATAAAGGCCAGCGTTGTCGGCACGGATGTAGAGAACTCTTTCGCGGTCACCGTGACAGCGGACATCAGCGTTAACAGCTTCAAGGCGAACTCCGACAAGTCCACTATCACCTCCACCGACGGAGGCTACACCTGGTCTCAGAAGAGCACCTCCACCGGTGCGGCGGCGACGCTGACCTTCTCCGCAGGCCTGTCCCTGGAGAATGCCAAGATCACCGTGACCTCCAGCGATCCGGATGCGGTCAAGGTCGGCAAGGTAAACAAGGTTGACGACAAGACCAGATCGGTTCAGCTGACCTACGCCTATAAGAACGCCAAGGGCGAGGTAACCATCACCGTCAAGGTGGGCGACAAAACCAAGACCTTCAAGCTCAAACTGGAGGAGACCGGCGTTCTGAACATCGCCAAGAAATAACACCCCGGCAACTACCCCACGGGAGCGGGCCTGCGCCCGCTCCCGTTTCCCTCTCTGGAAATGATGAAAAAGGAGCATTTTCATGAAAAACTCCCTTAGACGGCGAATTATATCTCTGTTTTTGGCCTTCGCCGCGGCCCTGTCCCTGACCCCCTCGGCCCTCCTTGCGGAGAACCAGCCGGAGACCCCGTCCGGCGTGCTCCAGGAGCTCCGCCTGAGCAGCGACGCCTGGAGCGCCGTCCAGCCCGGCCAGACCAAGTTCGAGCTGGAGCTGGAGCCAAACTCCTCGGTGGATCGGGGCGGCGTGCAGATCAAGGCCTCCCTGGAGCCCGGCAACGATCCGGAAGTGCAGAAGATGCACATCTCTTGGACCACCAGCGACCCCGACGTGACAGCCGTGAGCGACCTTGAGAACGGCCACTCCGGCGTGGTCTACGGCAAGGGACCCGGCGAGGCCACCGTCACCGTCTCCGCCGGCTCCGGCGACGCGCAGAAGAAGTGCGAGATTCACACCACCGTCAGCGGCATCACGGTCAGCGACAAGCTCGCCGCCGGCGTCACTGTGGCGGAGAACCAGTCGATGGATATAAAGCAGGACACAGACTACTTTCTGTTTGGCAACGCGGACTCGGAGTACGCCATCTTGAAGGCATCCATTGTGAATAACAAGACCAATGTCCGCGCCGTGGTCAGCAGCGACCGCAAGACCGTCACACTGGAGGGCCGCGAGGCCGGCGACGCCACGGTGGTCCTCAGCGTCGCCGCCGGCGGCTACACCTACGAGGCGGAGTTTCCCGTGACCGTGACCTCCAATCTGGCTCTCATCGAGTACACCGCCGGCTGCAGCTCCGCCAAGCCTTTGAAGTTCTCCGCCCTGGAGAGCCTCATTGCTCAAAAGTGTACGGAGACCACCAATGAGACCCTGGCCTCCGTAGTGGGCCTGAACGTCTCCACCGCCCAGGGCATCCTGTACCTGGGCTATAAATCCCCAGATGATCCCGGCGCAGGCGTGGGCGGCTCGGTGACCTACTACGTCAGCTCTGCAGTCCGCGGCCCCTATCTCCGGGATATAACCTTCGTTCCCAACGCCTCTTTTGCCGGTGAGAAGGCGGAGATCACCTTCACCGGCCAGTCCCAGAGCGGCCGATCCTTTAAGGGGAAGATTCTGGTAACCCTGACCCAGGAGAAGACGGACGTGACGGTCTCCACTATGCGGGAGACCCCCTTGAAGCTGACGGACACCCTCTTCTCCCGGGCCTGTCAGGAGCAGACGGGTTCCCCGCTGGACTACGTGATCTTTACTCTGCCCCCCGCCAGTCAGGGCGTCCTCTACCGGGACTGGAAGGCGGAGGGGGACTACGCCGCCCGTATCTCCGCCAGCGAGCGCTACAGCCGCAAGACTCTGAACGAGATCACCTTTGTCCCCGCCCGGGGCTTTGTGGGCACGGTGACCGTGGGCTACGCCGGCTACAGCACCTCCGGCAGTAAGTTCAACGGCCAGCTGGTCATCCAGGTCACCCAAGGACTGGACGACGCCATAACCTATAACGACAACGGCACGGGCTATGTGACTTTCAGCCGCTACGACTTCGACATCTTCAGCGAGAATGCCACGGGCCACCCGGCGGCCAGCGTCTCCTTTACCCCGCCCCCGGCCAGCCAGGGCGTGCTGTACTTCAACTGGAACGGCGACCGGGGCGGCGAGGTAACGGGGGTTCTCTCCGTGGTCCAACTGGAGCGGATTACCTTTGTGGCGGCAGACGGCTTCCACGGCGTGGTGCGCATCCCCTTCACCGGCACAGCCATCACCGGCGAGGAGTTTGCCGGCGCGGCGGAGATCCATATCCAGTCCGTCGGAACCAGCGGCGGAGATATCCAGTACATCTGCGCGCCGGGCGAGTCGGTGAAGCTGGCGCTGTCGGACTTTACCTCCCTGTGTCAGGGCCTTACCGGTAAGCGCCTGCACTACATCAGCTTCCAATCCCTGCCGGACTTCACCCATGGCACGCTGTATCACGGCCGCACCACCTCCGGCGGTATCGGCACCCGCGTAAACACCACCACGAAGTATTTCAACAGCGCCACGCCCTATATCTCCAATCTCTCCTTCTGGGCTACGGACAACTTCCGGGGCCTAGTGGACATCCCCTTCACTGGCAGCGCCACCGACGGGACCACCTTCACCGGCGTCGTCCGCATTACCAACGGCACAGGGGACGGCAGCGGCTCCTCTGCGGCGGTACGCTACACCGCGTCTGGCCAGAGCCCCGTGAAGTTCTCCGGCGAGGACTTCGATCAGGCCTGCCGCCAGGCGGTGAATACGGCGCTGAGCTATCTGCGCTTCGACATGCCCTCCTCGGGCCAGGGGATTTTATACTTTGACTACCGCTCCGACGAAAACCCCACGACCCTGAACACCTCCACCAGCCTGTACCGCTCCGGAGAGGTCAGCGTGGACAAGGTTTCTTTCGTCCCCGCCAGAGGCTTCTCCGGCATGGTTGTGATCCCCTTCACCGGTTGGGGCATCAACGGCCGTGAGTTCCGGGGCACAGTGGAAATCACCGTAAATGCGGCGGCGGCCCGGGGCGGTCTGGTACACTACTCCAGCCACGGCGAGCCGGTCCTCTTCTCCGCCTACGACATTCAAACCGCCTCCGGCGGCCAGCCGGTCCGGATGCGTCTGACCGGTCTTCCCACGGAGGACCAGGGCAGGCTGTACTATCAGTATGTCAGCCCCACCCAGTACAGCTGGCGGGGCAACACCTCCACGGAGTACAATCTGTACGGCGACCCGTCGGTGTCCAGTCTGACCTTCATCCCTCGGGCGGGCTATTCCGGGACTGTGAACATCCCCTACTCCGCCACCAATCAGGACGGCAGCACCTACACGGGCACTATCCGCGTCGAGGTATCGGCCCCCAACGCCTCCGCCAACTTCAACGATCTGGATGCCTACTCCGCCCAAACCAAAGCGGCAGTGGATTTCCTGTACGCCCTGAACGTGGTCAACGGCACCGGGAACGGGAAGTATGAGCCCGGCGCGTCCATCCGCCGGGGAGACTTCTGTCTGATGCTGTCCCGCGCCTTCCAGTTCAACGTGGGCAGCACGGAGCAGGGATTCAGGGACGTACCCTCGGACGCCTACTATGCCCAGGCGGTCAACGCGCTGTACGCTCTGGGGGTAGTCAACGGTGTCGGCGGCGGCCGCTTCCAGCCCAACGCTACCCTCACGCGCCAGGACGCAGCCCTGATGGTCCAGCGCACTCTGGAGCAGGCGGGTATCAGCGTGCCCGACGGGACCGCCTCCAATCTATCGGATTACACCGACCGCTCCCGCGTGTCCGACTACGCCGTCGGAGCGGTAGCGGGTCTAATCCAGCAGGGCCTGCTGCCCACCAGCGGCAGCCGCCTGTCCCCGCGAGCCAACCTGACCCGCGCGGATATGGCCGTCCTCCTGCACCGCGCCATGACCAAGTAATACTTTTTTCTGGAAAAAGTATCCTAAAAGGCTTTAATTTTGAGACTAAACCTAATATTGATTCAGAATTTCTGCACATTCCGGCCCTGAACCGCAGCAGGCGGGCTACAGGTGACAGTATGGCGCTCCCCTTATGGGGAATCGTATAAAAAGCAAGGGGAGGACCGCGCCAGCCGGCGTGGTCCTCCCCTATTCACTCAAAAGCGCATATATACCCCTGGTCTCTACCGCTTCTTCCAAAGGCTGGGGAACAGCAGCAGCAACAGCGGCATGATCTCCAGCCGCCCCAATAACATATTGATGCTCAGGAAGATTTTGCTGACATTAGAGAGCGCAAAGAAATTCCCCGTCGGCCCCAGCGTATCAAAGGCGGGCCCCACGTTGCTGATACAGGTCAGCGACGCAGTAAATGCGGCGGTGAATCCCACGTCATCCCAAGCCACCACCAGCGTCCCCAGCAGCAGCAAGAGGATATACGCGAAAAAGAACAGCGTGATTCCCGACAAAATGGGCTCGTCCACCCGGTCGCCGTCGCTCTTGAGTGTGGTAACCACCCGTGGGTGCAGAATCCGATGGACCTCCCGCCGGAGGTTTTTAAAGAGGAGTACTACGCGGATCTGTTTGATGCCGCCCGCCGTGGACCCGGCGCAGCCGCCTGCAAACATCACCAGAATCAACACCACCTGGGAGAACGTAGGCCACAAAACATAGTCATAGGTCATATACCCCGTGGTGGTCATCAGCGTGACCACCTGGAACACGCTGTCCGTCACCGTCCGCGCATCCAGGGCCCATGAGGCATGGAACACCAGATCCAGCACGATCAGCCCCGCCGCCGCAACCGTCATAATGGTGTAGGAGCGCAGCTCCTCGCTCTCGAACACCGCCCGGTAGTTGCGCCGGATAGCGTAGAACAGCAGCGCGAAGTTGATGCCGGACAGAAACATGAACACGATGATGATCCACTCGACGGTCAAACTGCCATAGGCGGCGATGCTGGCGTTCTTCACGGAGAACCCGCCGGTGGATATGGTGGTAAAGGCGTGGATCACGCAGTCGAACCACGGCATCCCCGCCAGCCGCAGGCACAGCACTTCCGCCACGGTCAGCCCGATATAGATGCTGTAAAGAATTTTTGCCGTGTCGTTGACCCTGGGCGTCAGCTTGCTTTTAATGGGGCCCGGACTCTCCGCCCGCATGAGGTACACGCTGCCCTCCCCCAACTTTGGCACCAGGGCCAGGGCCAGCACCAACACCCCCATGCCACCCATCCACTGGGTCTGGGCCCGCCAGAACAGCACGCCCAAGGGCTGCCCCTCGATAAAGGTGAACACCGTAGCGCCCGTGGTGGTAAAGCCGGACACGGTTTCAAACACCGCGTCCGCGTAATTGGGCAGCACGCCGCTGAGCACATAGGGCAGCGCACCGAAAAGACTGAGCACGATCCAGCACAGCGCCACGGCGGCAAAACCGTCCCGGGCCTGCATCTTGCTGCCCTTACTGGGCAGCATGGACAAAAGCTGCCCCACGGCCAGGGTGATCAATCCGGAGATGAGAAATGCCTTGCCGTCCCCGCCTCCGGTGGCAAAGCCGATGACCATGGCCGGCAGCATCAGCACCGCCTCCACCCGGAGGATCAGACCCAGGATATGAAGTACCAGTTTATGATTCATTTTGTCTGCCTCTGCTCCTGGAGAATCTCGTCCAGCTCCTGCAGGAAGATACTTTTCGCCATAACGATCACCCGGTCCCCGGCGCGGATGCAGGTGGAGCCGTCGGGGATGATGGTCTTTCCCTCCCGGGCAATGGCTGCCACAAGCATTCCTGACTTCAGCCGCAGGTCCTTCAGTGGCGTATCCAGAAAGCGGGTGGTGGCAGTGGCGGTAAATTCGACCGCCTCCACTGCGCCGCCCAGGGGCTTGTATACATTCTCTACCGCGCTGCCCTCGCTGCGGGCCATAGCCCGGACGTAGGCGGAGATCTGGTTGGCGGTGATGTCCTTGGGACTGATGATGCTGTCAACACCGGATTGACGCATCATATCAATATAGTTGGGGCGGCTCATCTTGGCAATGACCTTTTTCACCCCCCGCCGCTGAGCGGTCATAGCCATGAGCAGGTTCTCCTCATCCCGATTGGTCAGGGCGATAAACGCGTCGGTATCCAGCAGATTCTCTCCGTCAATGACGGCGCTGTCAGTACCGTCCCCCTGGATAATGAGGCTGTCGGGCAGCTTGTCCGCCAAAGACAGGCACTTGGCGGGATTCTGCTCCACAATGCGCACCTTCATTCCCACCTTTTCCACTGCCCAGGTGAGGTAGGTGGCGATCTTGCTGCCGCCCAGCACGGTGATCTGCCGAATGCGGTTGCCATCCCGCCCGATGGTGTGGAAGAACTTGACAATCTCCTTCTGGGAACCCACCATATAGGCCTTGTCCCCCACCTGTGGCACAAAGCGACCGTTTGGTACGATGGCCTCGCCGTCCCGGATAACGGCGCACATCAGCACTCCGTTGGGGCGTTTTTTGTTGTATTCAAACAGGCTTATACCGGCGATGCCGTCGCTCTCCAGAATCGGGAAACCGATCATCTCCACAGAGCCCCGCGCAAAGCTCTCCACGCTGAAGGCGGAGGGGACGCGAAGCAAGCGGCTGATCTCCTGGGCGGCGGCGTACTCGGGGTTGATAATCATGTTCAACCCAACCTCCCGCTTGAGGAGACCCGCCTCCCGGAAGTACTCCGGGGAGCGGATGCGTGCCACGGTGTGCCGGGCCCCCAGCTTCTTGGCGATGAGGCAGCACACGATGTTCAGCTCGTCGGAGCCAGTCACCGCCACCACCAGCCCCGTGTCCTTCACCCCGGCCTCCAGCAGAGTCTGGATGGACGCGCCGCTGCCCTCCACACACATGAGGTCCAGGGTGCTGTCCGCCACCTGCATGGCCTCGGCCTGGTGGTCGATGAGCACCAGCTCATGGTTCTCGCCGCTCAGCTGCCGGGCCAGTGTGAATCCCACCTTGCCGCAGCCGATAATCATAATCTTCATTTTGCGCCTTTCCCGGCGGAAGCGCGGCCCTGGGCCGCCTGCTCTCCGTCATCCTTTTTCTTCATCGGTCTCGGCGTTCTCCGGCCCCGGATAGAGGCCAGCGCGCCGTTGATTTCCGCCCCCATAATCAGCACCACCGCCGTCAGGTTCAGCCACATCATCAATACAATCACTGTGCCCAACGCCCCGTAAATCAGGGTGTAGTTAGCAAAATTCTCCACATAGAAGGAGAAGGCGGCAGATACCACCATCCAGCCCACCAGGGCAAAGACAGCGCCGGGGACCACATTTCGGGCAGGCTGCCGGCCGTCCTGGGCCGCAGCGTAGAGCAGGCCCACCGCACCGAACATGACGCCCCCCAGAATCAGGAAGCGCAGATTGGTCCATAGCTCAATAAAGGCCTCCGGCACCACTACGAAACGCCCCGCAAACTCCAGCGCCGCCCGCCCCACGGTGGCAAGCCCCAAGGCCAGCGCAATGGACACCAGCAGGAACACGGTATACAGCAGTACCTTCGCCATATAAAAGATCTGGTTTTTAGGCCGCGGCAGGTGGTAGGCCCGGCGCACGGCAATCATCAGGCAGTCGGCGGCCCGCATGGGGAAATAGATGGTAAAGACCAGGCCGAACCACAGCATAGTCCGGCTGGAGGTCTCGCCCACATAGGTCAAATAGCTCTCCACCACGTCCACAACCCCTGCGGGGAGCAGCGCGTCCAGGGAACGGGTAATGTTGGATATATCCAGCTCCAGCAGGCCCAGCAGGCTGCTGAGAAAGATCATCAGGGGGAAGAGCATAAAGAGGAGATAGTAAGCCAGCGCGGCGGCCTCCTGGGCAACCCCGTGGAGGAAGTATCTTTCGACTGTTTTGGTCAGAAAGCGGCCTGGCCAGCTCTCCTTTGCTGCCTTCATCCAATCCGGCAAATACGTCTCCTCCTCCCTTCCGTTAGCAGAACCACCGTGTTATCGTCTAAACGATCCCGCCGCCCCAAACATCGACAGATGAAACAGGAACAGCGTATAAACAATTTAAAACGGTGACATGTCCGCGTGCAGCTAAGTCCCGTCTCCATCCTATATGGAGGGGTAAATACGCGCCATCCCCTGCGGGCATATGGACGCCCCTGCACCGGACCTCCCCGCGCCCCAGTATATCGCAGTACCTGTTCAATTTACGACGTTTTCTGGCGACCCGGTCAAAAAACAACGCAAATTACTCACCGCAATATCCATAAGCCGCTGCCGGGCCTCCAGGGGAGCCCACGCAATATGGGGGGTAATCACACAATTTGGGGCCCTAAGCAGCGGGCTGTCCGCCGGCAGCGGCTCCATATCCGCCACATCAACCCCCACGCCGCAGAGCTTCCCACTCTCCAGCGCTTGGGCCACATCCTCCTCTACCAGCAGCGGTCCCCTGCTGGTGTTCAGCAAAATGGCGCCATTTCTCATCCGGGAAATGCTCTCCCGGTTAATGAGCCCCCGAGTCTCTGCAAACAGGGGGCAGTGCAGGCTGACCACGTCGCTGCGGCCCAGCAGCTCCTCCAGAGGGACATAGGGCGCGGGCCTCGCCCCCTCCGCCCAGGGGTGCGGTCCGGTTGCAATCACCGCCATCCCCAGCGCCTTGGCGATTTCCCCCACCGCCTTGCCGATCGATCCATACCCGATAATTCCCATGGTCTTGCCCGCCAGCTCAATAAGCGTGCCGTCCCAGAAGCAGTAGTCGATGCTTGCACTCCAGCGCCCGTTGTGGACCGCCCGGTTGTGGTGCCCCACCTTGTGGCAGATTTCCAGCAGCAGCGCAATGGTCAGTTGAGCCACCGAGGCCGTTCCGTACCCGGGCACGTTACACACCGGTATACCCTTCTCCCGCGCGGCGGCGACATCTACCACATTGTACCCGGTGGACAGCAGTCCCACATACCGAATCTGTGGACAGCGGTCCAGGATGGCCCGGGTAATGGGCGTTTTATTCGTCAGAACGACCTCACAGCCGCCGATACGGCGGACGATTTCGTCCACATTGTCCACCGGCGTGCGGTCATAGACCGTCGCCTCACCGATCGCCTCAAAGCCGCCCCAGCTCAGGTCGCCGGGGTTCAGGCAGAAGCCGTCCAGTATCACAATTCTCATGGCTGTCCTCCCAATGATGATGCTTCTATTTTATACCAAAGCGCTTGGATTAGCAAGAGGCAGTATACGGACAGCCAGGGCAACAGCATCGATTAGCGAAAAGGATATCTGGGAAACGGTCAGGATTGATAGCAGCGGCAAAGCGTTTTTGTGCATACTGCGTCTGCGGCCCAAATTGGAACATCTTCCAATTACATATCCTCCACTATACTCCCACATTTTAAATACTATTGCCCTGCACGACGGCTGCGCGGATGTGCAAATGCCCTGAACCTCTTGACGATCGCGGTGCTCTGTAGTATACTTTTGTCGCTTGCGGAGATTCCCTCCGCAGGAAAATTTAGTGTTTATGGAGGTAGTATCATGATTCAAAAGCTGGCAGATATGGTCGGGGTTACACCGCAGGTTTTCCTGATAACCATCGGCCTGTTTGTCGCCGCCTTTATCGTCTTGTACATCAAGATGACAATGGATGAGAAAAAGGGCGTCAACAGTCAGGAGAAAGCCGACATCAAAAAAATCGTTGGAAACCTGATCCCTGACGGCGGCCAGTACACTGCAGCCTATGCTCACAGCAAAGAGGTCTATGGCTCCGCGCGGATGCGCCGTGAGGTCTACCACTACTACGCAGTGGGCTTCCGCCCGGATCAGCCGGACCATCTCTGGGTGATCCCGATCGGCGTGGAGGGGGACAAAATCGTCTATACCGAACCCGTCAAGGCCAGCGCGGAGACGGTGGAGTACATAGGCGGCAACAAGCGCGAGCTCCAACTGCACTTCCCCGGCGGGCGGAAAAATCTCTGGCTGATCACCGTGGACGCCAGCAATACAAAGCTGGGCAAGGAGTGCCGCGTCAACATCCAGCAGCCCGAAGAAGCCGAGGCCTTTGAAAAATTTGCCGAGGTGTTCCAGGAGCGCGTGAACAGCGCTCTTGGTGTGGATAGAAAAGGACGCACCCTGCGTCCGCAGTAACAACGGGAGGATAAGAGAATGAGTCTGAAAAATATTATTCGCGGCCTCGGCTTCGAGGTCATTCTGCTGGTTGTTTTCGCCGGCATCATGCTGTACCAGGCGGTGCCGGAGGTGGTCGTCTCTCTGAAGCCCGCTGTCAGCTACGAGGACATGCTGGAGGAGGGCGCGACCGTGAAGGCTGGCGACCACGTGTCCGGTGAGGTCTGCTACGTGCTGGACTATTTCGCCACAGAGAGCACCTATACCCAGCGCAGCGACGGCACCCGCAGCGGAGACAAGGCATCGGGCCGGTACTATCTCCTGCCCACGGCAGACAATTTCATTGCCCTGAAGTGCCGCCAAGCGGATGTTGCGGCGCTGGAACAGCTGGCGGACGAAACCTGGGCCTATATGACCGACGGCACAGAGCCCACGACGGAGTTCGCCATGGAGGGCAGGGTGGATGTTCTGGAGCCCCAGCTGGCAGGTTACTACCGTGAGTACCTGGCGGATATGGGCTACACGGAGGAAGAACTTGACGCCATGGGTGATCCTCTGGTGGTCCAATATGTCAGCTTCACCGCCTGCTGGGTCATGACGGGCATTGGCCTGGTGCTGGTTCTGGTGGCCGTTCTGCTCTTCCGCCGGCGCTACCATATCGCGGTTTATGGCTCTGGCCGGCCGAAGGCTGAGGACCTGCCGGACCTGCAGTAAGACGATTCCCAGAAGAGCCGTACCGTCACCTGTGGCCCTCCTATGGCGGGCTTAGGGCTGGGACGGGCTATGTCCCTTAACGCTGGGCAAAAATCCTGGGATAGCATTAATATAATCTCAAGGTTAAAAGTTCTCTGTGATATTTTTCACTAAAAAGTATCACAGACCTCCGGGTTTACAAGTCAAGCTGAAAGGCGCGGCCAACTGGCCGCGCCTTTCTTTGTCATTTCCCCGCTTCTCAAGGAGGAAATCACTTGGGCTTCATGAACTTGAGCAGCTGCCGGCATACGTCCCGAACGTCGATGGGCTTGGGGACATGAGCGTTCATCCCCGCGTCCAGGCACTTCTGCACATCTTCTGCGAAAGCATCTGCTGTCATGGCGATGATGGGGATCTCCTTCGCGTCCTGACGGTCCATGGCGCGGATCACATGGGTGGCCTCGTATCCCGTCATCACCGGCATACGCAGATCCATCAAAATGGCGTCATAATACCCCTGCTCCGCCCGCTCGAACATCTCCACGCACAGCTGGCCGTTCTCCGCCCAATCCAGCGCCAGGCCCTCCTCGCTGAGGAGCTCCTCGGCAATCTCCCAGTTGAGCTCGTTGTCCTCCGCCAGCAGGACCCGGCGGCCTGACAGTATCATCTCCGGCTCTTTTTCCTCCAGCTTATCCACAACCGGATCAATGTAAGGCTTCAATCCGTAAAACAGGGTGGATTTAAAGAGGGGCTTGGAAATAAATCCGGTGATGCCGGCGGCCTTGGCCTCGGCCTCAATGTCACTCCAATCGTAGGCGGAGATCAGCAGGATGGGGAAATCGTTTCCATACAGCCGCCTGATCTCCCGGGCGGCTGTGATGCCGTCCATTCCGGGCAACTTCCAATCCAGCAGGATAATCTGATAGTCGTCATGCCGCTCCCGACGCTCGGCCGCCATCCTGATGGCGCTCTCCGCATCCAACGTCCAGTCCGCCTGCACGCCGATGGTCTTGAGAGAGGATACCGTGCTCTCGCACAGCTGCTTGTCGTCGTCCACCACCAGCATCTTCCAGGGGGGCAGGACCATATCGGACTCCGGAATCTCCGCCTTCTCCAGATCCAGGATCACTCGGAACTCCGTGCCCTTGCCGGGCTCGCTGTCCACCTCGACGATGCCGCCCATGGCATCCACGATGTATTTGGTAATCGCCATGCCCAGGCCGCTGCCCTCGGTCTTGCGCACCCGCATGCTGTCCTCCCGAACGAAGGACTCGAAAATATGGGCCTTGAATTCCGGGGTCATGCCGATGCCTGTGTCAGTGATATGAATGTGAATGCGCACATACGCATCCCCCTTCTCCGACGGCTCCTCATACATCGCCAAGTGGATTTCGCCGCCCTCGGGGGTAAACTTCACCGCGTTGCCGAGAATGTTCAGCAGCACCTGATTCAGCCGCACGCTGTCGCAGCACACATTCTCGGTAACAATGTCGTGGATAAATACGTCGAACTGCTGCTGCTTGGCGCGGACCTGAGGCTGGACAATACCCACAAGGCTGTCCATCACCTCCCGCAGGGATATCTGATCCATACTCAACGTCAGCTTGCCGCTCTCGATCTTGGACATATCCAGCACGTCGTTGATAAGCCCCAGAAGATGCCGCCCCGACAGAGAGATTTTCCGCAGGCAGTTTTGCACCTGCTGCATATCGTTGAGATTGGCTGTAGCGATGGCGGTCATGCCCACGATAGCGTTCATGGGGGTGCGGATGTCGTGGCTCATGTTGGACAAGAACTCGCTCTTGGCCCGACTGGCCTGCACGGCCGCCTTTCTCGCCTTCTCCAGTTCCACCATCTGCTGTTGGGTCATCTTGAAGTAGCGGGCAAATATCAGCAGCAGTACCACCAATACGATGGCACAGGCGCCATAAACAATATAGGTCCATTGCGACGTAAAGCCCTTGACAATCTCATCCAGTGCGCTGTAGGGCATACAGGTGAGCAGATGCCATTCAGAATGGGACAGCTTAGTGGTATACAACTGCCTGGGCTCGCCGTAGATAATCAGCTCCGCCGAGTAATCCCGTCCCTCAGCCATCGCCTTGGACAGCTCCTCAATATACAGATTCGGAGCTTTTCCATCCACCTTTTCGTACAGATTATGTACACGATCGAAATAGCTGTCCCGATAGGCATCGCTGGTTCGGATGACAAAGCTGCCATCTTCCCGGATGACAAAGGAGTAGACGTGATCGGCGTTTTCCTCCAGCGACAGGGTGTCGGTGATATAAGAGGTGGGCAGCCCGGCCACCATGGCGATACATGGGTGGTCGTCTGTTGGCTCACGATCAACGGGAAGTCCCAGCAGAATCACGCTCTCCCCATTCCGGTCGGTGCCCACGGCCACCTTTTTCTCGCCGCTGCTGAGAGATTTGAAGAAGGGCTCCGGATCCGTAACATCCAGCTGCGGACCATAGAGCATCTCAAAGCTCCCATCCATCCGATAGAAGGCCAGATAGCCGAATTCCCGGGCCTTGGCGTTGGTAATCAGGATTTCCTGCTGCTCCTGACTGCTGTGGATAATCTCCGGGTCGATCTCCTTCACCAGTGCGTCCAGCTGGTCCAGGCGCAGGCCGATGGTGGTCTCGAAGTGCTTGGCGATCTGGTCACTCAGACCTGCCATGTACATGCGGCTGACCTCACGGATCGTGCTGGTACTCTGCCGGTTCATGAACAGGGCCAGGAAGGAGAAAATCGTCACACTGAGGATCAGCACCAGGATCAGGCTGACCAACAGGAATTGGGTTGTCTCATTTTTAGTCTTTTTCGGCATCCGCTGAAGCCTCCTCTCTCCGCCGCTACCAGACAGGCTCCCCTCACGATCCCACAGATTCCTGCAGAGCGCGAATGGCCGCGATGGTCTGCTGGTAGTCCGCCTTCACCTGCTCCAGGCAGGCGGGAGCCTCTGGAGTAAATCCGTTTCGCAGCGCCTCGCTCAGATCGCTGCCGGACTTATAGAGCCTGGTGAAGTCCAGATTTTGACACACGCCCTTGATGGTATGGGCCGCACGGAAGGCCTCGGCATAGTCCCCCGTCTCCATGGACCGCAGCAGCAGGTCAAAGCTGCCGTCATTCAAGAACTTCAGAACAAATTTCTGCACCATCCGCTCGCTGCGCAGACGGCCCATTACACTCTCAAAATCGCCGTCCAATGCGGCGTAGCACTCCTGTAGCGTCATATCGTATCGTCTCCTTTTTCCTGACTGTCTCCGTTTTCTTCGTCTCCGCCGCCCTCGATGGGAGAAATGACGGACAGGGTTTCATGGACGCTCCCGTCATAGAAATCGTACCGGCCCCGGCCGGAGCGCTTGACCTTGTACAGCGCCTGATCGGCGGCGTGGAACAGCGTGTCGTAATCAATGCCCACCATCTCCGTGCGGGCGATGCCCATGCTCAGAGAGATGGGGAAATTTTCATAAGTACTGCCGGAAATAGAGTGGTAAATACGGGAAATAATGGGGTCCAGCTCCCCGCGATACTCCAGGAACATCAAAAATTCGTCCCCGCCCACCCGGGCGGCAATGTCGTTGCCACGGATGCTGTCCCGCAGCCGGTCGGCAAGAAACCGCAGCACCTGGTCACCGAAGATGTGCCCATAGGTGTCGTTCGCATTCTTAAAGTGGTCAAGGTCGAAGATGACCATGGCGAACTGCCCGTCGGGCCGCTCCTCCGTGCGCTGCAGGATGCGCTTTTTAGCGCTGGCATGGTTGAGAAGCCCCGTCAGAGGATCGTGGGAGGCCATGCGCTCCAAAGCAGCCATCTTCATCTGTGAATCATGGATATCCACGGCCTTGCCGATGGCGCCGGTGTACTGAGGCGGCTCATCGGCGCTCCAGGTGGCCCGGGCGATAATCCGACACCAGCGCTCCTCCCCGTCGTGGACAATCTTGCACTCGTAGCGCACCACCGGCTGAGCCGGCGTGGTGTTGCGCAGCGCGTGGATCAGCCCCTCCAGACTCTCGGGGCTCAGGATCTCCTGCACCCTGGAGCTGTTCACCGGGTCCATCACCGTCTCCTTCAGTCCCAGCCGGTTTGCGCCCCAGGTGTTCAGCGTCACCATCGGCGGCTCAACCGTGTACTCAAACTGAATCTCCTGGCTCATGGCGGCGAAGAAGCTGTACTTCATCCGCTCATGCTCCAGCAGCTGCAGTGTCCGCTCAGATGCGGAGAGCTCTTCGTAGTGGTGCATCTCCTGGGCCACGGAGCGCATATCCATCAAAGCGGAGCGCTCCTGGCAGCCGTTTTGCAGCAGTTCGGGCAGCTGAGGGGCCAGCTCCAGTAAAATCTCCAGCAGCAGCGGATTAAACGCGCCGCACTCACCGTTGACGATCATCTGCACCGCCTTCTCATGGGAAAATGCAGGCTTATAGACCCGGACGCTGGTCAGGGCATCGTACACGTCGGCCAGGGCCACGATCTGAGCGGTGATGGGTATGTCGTCCCCCTTCAGCCCGTCGGGGTAACCCCGTCCGTCCCAGCGCTCGTGGTGCCAGCGGCAGATAGCGCGGGTCACCTCAACGAGGGGGTCGCCCTTGTGTATGGGCAGAGTGTCCATCATATCCGCGCCCACCACGGTGTGGGTCTTCATGATGGCGAACTCCTCCTCGGTAAAGCGCCCGGGCTTGTTGAGGATCTCGTCGGAGATGGAGATCTTGCCCACGTCGTGGAGGGCGGAGGCGTTGCTGATCAGCGGGATGTCCGCCTGGGAGAGCTTATAGCGGTCCGTCTTCAGAATCATCCGCTGGAGAAACAGCTCCGTCAGAACACGGATATGAATGACGTGAAAGCCGCTCTCACCGTTGCGGAACTCCACGATATGGCTGAGGATATTGATCATCAGCGCATTCTGACGCTCCCGCTCATAGATCTGATCGCTCACCATTGTGACCAGCTTTTTCTGCTTGGCGTAAAGCAGCGTGGTATTGACTACCCGGCGGTGAACCACCAGGGCGTTGAAGGGCCGGGTAATAAAATCGGTCGCCCCGAGATTATAAGCCCGCTCGATGTGGGCCGGGGCGGTCTCCGCAGAAATCATAATGACTGGGATGTCCTCAATCCAGCTGTTCCGGTTCATGACGGTGAGGACTTCGAAACCGTCCATCTCCGGCATGACTATGTCCAGCAGGACCAGGTCGATCTCTGTGTGGTATTTCTGGATGGCGCCAACAGCCTCCACGCCGTTTTCCGCCTCCAGAATTTCGTACTCCTCCCCCAGCATGTCCGCCAGGATGGAGCGATTCATTTCCGAGTCATCCGCGATCAGGATTCTCTGCTTACGCGTCTGTTCTCTGTTTATAGTAGTCACATCCCTTCCCAAAACAGCCTCCGACGGCCGGGCAGAGGAGGCCCGCCGACGGTAATGGTATAGCATGACTTATATAGTATAGCAGATTTCTCCCGCCACGGCAAGACGGAGAGAAGAAATTTTTGTTTCTGTCCCGTCGGAACTATTGCGCTCCGCGCAAAATGTGGTATAATAGGCTAGAAAAGCTAGGGCTGTGCTTCGCTCTGCCTGACAGCGTTTTCGATGAAAGGAGAACTTGTATGAGAGATTACGTGATTATGACCGACAGCTGCTGCGATTTGTCCGCCGTCATGGCCGAGGAGCTGGCGCTCACCGTCCTGCCCCTTAGCTTTGTCATGGAGGGAAAGGAATATTTTAACTATCTGGACAACCGGGACATTGACCCCGGCGATTTTTATACCCGGCTGCGCGCCGGCACGCTGGGCACCACCTCCGCCATAAACGTGGCCGTCTTCTCCGAGGCCATGACAGCCCAGGTGGAGCAGGGACGGGACATCTTGTGCATCGCCTTCTCCTCCGGCCTATCCACCACGTATCAATCCGCCTGCATCGCCGCTGGGGATGTGATGGCCGCCCACCCGGACAGCAGGGTGCTGGTCTGCGACAGCCGGGCCGCCTCCCTGGGCCAGGGACTGCTGGTCTATCTGGCAGCGATGGAGAAGCGGAAGGGAAAAAGCCTGGAGGAGGTCCGGGACTTCGTAGAGGAGCGCAAGGACCACATTGACCACTGGTTTACGGTGGATGATCTCAACCATCTCAAGCGGGGCGGCCGTGTGTCGGCCACAGCGGCGCTGGTGGGCACCATGCTGCAGATGAAGCCGGTGCTCCATGTGGACGGCGAGGGTCATCTGATTCCCGTCAGCAAGGTTCGGGGACGCAAGGCATCCATCAGCGCTCTGCTGAACAAGATGGAGGAACTAGTGGAGGATCCGTCGGTGGTCTTTATCAGCCACGGTGACTGTCTGGAGGAGGCCGAGGCCCTGGGGGAGTCCATTAAGGCCAAATACAAGGTGGACAAGCTGGTCATCAACTATGTGGGGCCCGTTATCGGCAACCACTCCGGCCCCGGGACTTTGGCGCTCTTCTTTCAGGGGAAGCATAAGTAGGTCTCCTAAAATACCGGGATTTTGCCGCAGTATGTCTTCAAGGTACGCTTTGTACGCCCCTCTGTCTGCCCGCCGCACACAGTCCTGCTTAGGACTGGAGCCGCCTGTGGCGGTTGAACGCCTGAGCGTGATGGACCGGCATCCTGCTTTCTCTTGTAGAAATGCAGGATGTTGCAGGAAAGGTGCGGCAGAAAGT
This sequence comes from uncultured Oscillospiraceae bacterium, assembly GCA_910584045.1. Lineage (GTDB taxonomy): Bacteria > Bacillota > Clostridia > Oscillospirales > Oscillospiraceae > Pelethomonas. Next base: position 127,643 of record CAJTYO010000001.1, read on the forward strand.
ATCACCGGGATAGATATAAACTATTTTTGAAAACACATTTTCGTGCAATTTCCGAAATAGGTTTTCCAGGTATTTCAGCAAGTGGAATTAAGATCAAAGTAAACGCTAATATCCCGGAATTGAAAGTTGACCGTGACGGTTTTGTTAATATGGAGCAAATCATTTACCATGTCGTGCGGTGTGGTTTGGTGCATAGTTGCAATATCAATACTTCTGTGGTTTTTATAGAACAGACTATAATTGGTGATTGGAACGCAGATAAATTTTATCTTCCTAAAGATCTTATTTGGGGACTAATTGCAGCAGTAGAAGAAAATTTATAAATCGGGAGGACAACCTTTGCGTTGTCCTCTTTCTATTTGGAGGTGATTTTATGGTCTATGGGTCCATCCCCAAGGACGACCCATGACAACGTAATATCATGCGGTTGCCGCCCAGCACAAAAAACTTTTTTATCAGGCACGCCTTTGGAGGCGCAGCCTTTTGAAATAGTTTTTATGAATTTTTGGGGGGAGAGATTGCAGGAGCAGATGTAAATTTCCGGGTTTTTCCGAATATTGGTTTGACACCTCTCTTATCAATCGATATAATAGGGGAGCACGGGCCCCGCGGCGAGGCCGCTAAATTCATCTCCGCCCGGCAGGAAAGGAGCCACTATGACCGCTTCTCAAGTATTTTTTACCGATTTTCACACCCAGGCCTTCGGCGACAGCCTGCCCACCAAGCTCCAAAAGTTGCTGCGGAGAGCGGGAATCGGACAGATCGACATGGACGGGAAGTTCGTCGCAGTCAAAATGCACTTCGGAGAGCTGGGCAACATCAGCTATCTCCGGCCTAACTATGCCCGAGCTGTGGTGGACGTGGTCAAGGAGCTGGGCGGCAAGCCCTTCCTCACCGACTGCAACACCCTGTACCCCGGCAGCCGGAAAAATGCCCTGGAGCACCTGGAGTGTGCTTGGCAGAACGGATTCACCCCTCTTACCGTAGGTTGTCCCCTCCTCATCGGCGACGGTCTGAAGGGCACCGACGATGTGGCTGTTCCCGTTCGGGGCGGCGAGTATGTGAAGGAGGCCAAGATCGGCCGGGCTGTCATGGATGCGGACGTGCTTATCTCCCTGAGCCATTTCAAGGGCCACGAGGCTGCGGGCTTCGGCGGAGCTATTAAGAACATCGGCATGGGCTGCGGTTCCCGGGCCGGGAAGTGCGAGCAGCACAACAACGGCAAGCCCCAGATCGCCCCCGCCCTCTGCCGGGGATGTAAGCGCTGTCAGAGAGAGTGCGCCAACGGCGGGTTAGTGTTTGATGAGGGCGTGAAGAAGATGACCGTGGATCAGGAGCACTGTGTGGGCTGCGGGCGGTGTCTGGGAGCCTGTAACTTTGATGCCATCAGCTTTACTGATGGCAACGCGGTGGAAATCTTCAACCGCCGCATGGCGGAATACGCCCTGGCGGTGGTGGACGGACGACCCCAGTTCCACATCTCCTTGGTGGTGGACGTGTCTCCAAACTGTGATTGCCACGGGGAGAACGACGTACCCATCCTGCCTAACCTGGGCATGTTCGCCTCCTTCGATCCATTAGCCCTGGATCAGGCCTGCGTGGATGCCTGTCTGGCCGCCGAACCTCTCCCCGGCAGTCAGCTGGCCCGGAATATGGCCGCCCCTGGCTTTCACGACCACCACGACCACTTCGTCAATTCTACCCCGGAATCCGAGTGGCGCTCCTGCCTGGAGCACGCGGAGAAGATTGGGTTGGGCAGCCGGAAGTACGAGTTGATTACGGTCTGATATTTTTCTTGAGATGTAATGTATAAAAGGGGGTGGGGTTAACCACCTGCTACATTACATGACTGGCGATTCATTTCTGGCAAAATGGTACGGGCTGAAAGACGGTGATCGACTAGCAGGATAACGGTAGGGGCAACCCGGCACGGGCTGCCCCTACCGTTATTCTGGCTCCAGTCCCTGTGTAAATATACTAAGTTCGCTCTCGGGGCAGTCACGCCGCGTATCCCTTCCCTGCACAGTAAGGACAGTTCATCAGCCGCCACTGGCGGCTTGTGCATCGAGTGGAGCTGCACCGAGTATATACCCGTGCATTGCTTACTACTATTTACTATCTTACAATCAGCATTTATGGATGCGGGGTTGAAAGTCGTTTGTAATGGTGGTATACTTTGCGCATATTAATTTGATGAATCTTAACTTGTCAGGGACAGGGAGTTGATAAGTCTTAACAGAACCAAATGTATGTGGAGGAAATGATTATGGGGACCCAAAAATTGGCAGAAGCAATTGTGAACGGATTACAAGATGCACTCCGTCACGCAGATCTGCCTGCCGTCCGCTCGGTATATTTATCCGGTTCCTATTGCAGAGGTGACTGGTTGGATTGCAGCAGTGATCTGGATGTCGGTGTGATTATACGGGATGTGGACAGCTCGTTAATTGAGCGGGATATTCAATGGCTGCAAAATACGCTGGAAGAGTTGAAGGGAAATAAGGCTTTTCCCTCGCATTGTCCCGACGGGATTGATTTCAGTACTTCCTCTGAGAGTACATTGCCGAAAACCCGGGAGGAGGCTGCTGCTCCGGCTCCATATTCGTTGTTTTCGACCACAATGTTCGATTTATATGCTCACCATATCCTGCTGTATGGGGATGAACTGGATCGTGTCCTGCCGCCTTGCCCGGACCCTACTAAAGCAGCCGGCCCATGGCTTGCCATGCTTGATAAACGGGTGGCGGCCATGGGGCCGACTCATCCGAAAGCTATGTTTTTAGCCTATAAAGCGGCTACAGCCGCACAGTTGTATTTTGGAGAAGTGACACTGAACAAATACCAGATTCTGGAACTATATCAGGAGCATGTGCCGGATTTTGAGGGAAAAGAATTTGGTGAACGGCTCATCCGGAACTATCTTGGATCATTTTATCCTGAGCGCCCACCGATGGGATTTTCAGGCGCGGAGTGCGCCGAATTTGTTCGAAAACTGTGGAAGTTGGTGCGGCCGTAGTGCATGTCATCCGGTCTGCCGGTTTGGAGCTATAAAACATAGCTTTCTCCGAATTTCAATTCCAGTTTGCAGAGGGTCTGTATTTGGATGAAATTCCCCTTTGACAAATGTTATTTTTACACAAAAAAGTAGCAAAAACGTAATCTTGAGACGAAAAACATTGCTGTTCCTGGACTCCTGTCCATCCCAGCCCAAATCCGCCATAGGCGGCCCTCAAATGATGGTATGGCTCTCCTAATTTGGGAATAGTATGTGTGTATAATACGGCGGGCGGCGCTTTATAGCGCCGCCCGCTATTTTTTAACTTACAGGGGGCTTTCCCGCTTGCCGTCCATGAAGTCTAGTACCCTCTGTCGGGTCTCCTCATCCTCGATTACGCCGGGACAGTAGTTGTTGCCCGCCTCGCCGGTATAGACGTAACAGGGAATGATTTCGCCCGTTTTGTTCTCCAGCCGCCCATCCGCGCTGATGTGCAGGTGCAGCTGGTAGATGATTGTCCGATTCTCCGGATACTTGCTGCCACCATAGCAGAAGTTGCCCATGGAGTAGACAATGTCCGTACCATTGTAGTCCTCCCGAGGTTGGAGCATGTGGGGATGGTTGCCGATGACCAAGTCCGCGCCCTCGTCCGCCAGGCGGCGAGAGGCCCGCTGCCGCCAGGGTTCCGGGGTGTGCATCTTCTCCTTTCCACCGTGGTAGAATACGATCTGGAAGTCCGATTCCTCCTCCGCTGCGTGAATGCGCCGGACGATGTCGCCCGCCTGGCCCTCGTTCCATAGGCCGTGGCAGATAATGGCGATGCGGAAGCCGTTCTTTTCAAAATAAATAGTACGGTCGTTGTTTCCATACAGCAGGCCTGCATTCTCCACAGCCTTGACCGTATCCTTCACGCCCTCGGGGCCGTAATCGCCGGTGTGATTGTTGGCCAGGGACACCGCATCCACGCCAGAAGAGGTGAGGATCTCTGTGTTGGCGGAGGGGCCGCAGTACCAGTAGGCAGGGTCGTGGTCCTTCTCTTTCTCCGTCAGCCTGCGGTCGGTCAGCACGTTCTCCAGGTTCACCACCGTCAGATCGTCGGCCTCAAAGATGGGGCTTACGTTTTGAAGAAAGTAGGAGGGCTCGTTCCTTTTCGCATAGGAGCTGAAGTTGCCGGCGGTGGTCTCATTTTTAAAGGAGGCCAGCATTGTATCGCCGGCAAAGCTGACCACGATATCAAAGCCCTCTTCTTCTCCGATCAGCTCTCCGGCTCCCGCCGCGCCGCTCAGCAGGAAGCACACCAGAAGCGGCAAAATAATCCGTCTCATCCCAAAGTCCGCCTTTCCTCATCCGAAGGTACATCTCCAGATATAAAGTATGTCTGTCTTTTTTTACTATACCATATTTTGTGAATGCAGGCAAGGAAAATGTCCCGGCTTTTGAAGGTGGGCAGGTTTTAATATGTAATTGGACAGTCGGACCGGCGGGTCCGGCTGTCCATTTATTCAGGTTTAGGTCACATCAAAAAGCCACGTGGAA
>CAJTYO010000002.1 GCA_910584045.1 uncultured Oscillospiraceae bacterium
AGCCTGCCATGATTTCAGTTTGAGGGAGCGGGCCAAGGGAAGCCATACGACACAGTGCCGAGCAGGGTTGCCTGTCAGGAACCGGATTGGGTAGAACGGCAAGTCCCGGTGAAACCCTCAAAAACAGACTTTCTGGTGATTTCATCAAAAAGCGGGGCCGCAGACATAGGGTCAAGCAACTGACCATAAACTGAGGGGCAGGGTGTCAACGCAGATACCCTGTCTGGATAAAATCCTACTACAAATGCGGGGTGAAAAGGCAGAACAGGGTGTCAGTACATAACCCCCTTTGTCCTTGATATTGCAAGGAATAGAACACTAAAGCCCGATGTGTATACTGATACGCATCGGGCCTTTTTCTATGGAAGAACAGTGTGTAAATTGATACACACCGAAAGAGCGCCAGACTGTCTGCGAAATGGTCTGGATATTGTTAGAGAGCGCCAGTATAATGTGGGCTATCAAAAATAGGAGGAATCGCAAAATGAACGTGAAATTTTCCTTTGACAACGCCGTTGTGGAGAGGAAAGGCTACACGCTGGAAGATGTGAGGCAGACAATAAAAAGCCTGTTCACCGCTTACGGCCTCCCCTGCGTTTCTGACGGAGATGCTCTCGCTTTCAAAGATAAAGACCATGGCGATGATTTCGCAACCATGTGGGATATCATCCTGTCCCTGCTGCGCTCGGAGTGGTTCATGGACTGCGCCACTTCCTGTGTCTGGGAGGACGAGAACGGTGTGGAGGATGTGCTCTCCCAGGTCAGGAAAACGCGGGGCTCTATGCAGCAATAGCCTGTTGAGAGCAGCGGGCTCTGCCCGCCAGTTCCAATCGCTTTACCGCTTTGGAACGGCCCCGCCAGCGGCGGGGCCAAACCCCTCACCGTCTCCGGCGGTGAGGGCGCAAGCATCGCGTTTTGATGTCAAAACGCCACTTGCAGGGGAAATCCCCTGACCCCAATGCCGCCTGTGGGCGGTAACCTTTTGGCAGTGTTGCCGAAAGGTTGGAGCGAACATTTTGACAAGGTTGTCAGAAAGTGCCCTCAACGGCTATCGGGTTTGACAACATTGTCAAAAGCGGTTTCCCGTGGACCTTCGGCAAGATTGCCGGAAGTCCACTATGCTGAAAATCGGGTTCGGCAATGTTGCCGAACCCGATTTTTTCCGAGGACTTCTGACAAGATTGTCAGAAGTCCACCTGAGCCGAGATCAAATCGACAGTGCTGCGATCCCAGCACCACAGACCGAGAGTAAGGTTTGGCAACATTGCCGAAAGCGAGATGGGAGTGAAAAATACGAACAAACAATCACATCGCACTTGTGTCCGCATGAGTGCCGAGGACTACAATATGCTAAAGGAAAAAAGCGCGGCTGCCGGACTGTCCGCCAATGCATGGCTGATGGCTCAGTTGGAAATCAACCGTCCTGTCCTGCATCGGGAGGAGAAAACCTGGGAAGCTATCCGCTTCATGGACGAGGCAGGACGTGAGATCAACACCATTACCCGCGATCTCAACAGCGGCTATGGCACAGCGGACTAACTCCGCTACGCTGTTTGCCTTTTGAGTGCTGTGTACGAACGGCTCTATGCGCTGAGGAAGAAGGGATATCTCCATGCGGCATAATCGGAAAACGCGGAAAGTCCGCGTCTCCACGCGGGACTACAGCAGAAACCTATCGGTCCGCATGACAGAGAAGCAGTACCAGCGGCTTCAAGGGTACATGGGAATGACCAGACTGCACAGCACGGCTTATTTTTGTCGGCTAATTCATGGAAAAGATTTCAAAGGTCACTCACCGAAACTGAACCACGCCCTGCACGCCAGCGTCAATATGATCTACTCCAACGTGAAGCAGATAACCCGTCATCAACGTACCAGAGGTATGGATGCCGAAGCTGTCTCAAAACTGGTTTTTCTAACGGATAAGCTATGTGAGGAAGTCTATCTGCTTTCTAGTCAGAAATAGCCCTCCGTTTGCCCACAGGAGGCCCTATGTGGCCCGCCTCTGCCTGCGCTGGAGTCCCTGCCCCACCTGACCCATCAGACACAGCGTGGGCGGGCACAGCGAAAATCGGGTTTTGTGAATTCACAAAACCCGATCCCGTATGGGAGGCGACCATGTGTGTAATTCCGCAGACCGCTCTCGGTGAATTAACCAGAAGCGATTTTCAGACAATCCCCAAAATAATAATCGAATATGTTCTTACAGGTTCAAAATTACAAACTGGCGAAACTGTCAAGAAGGGAGGTTTCCGACCATAGACAAGCCAAATGACAAGCAAGAAATCAGGATGGAACGTATCCAGGTTTCCCACGGCAGAACCATCCGGGTGGTGTCCGTGTTCCCGATAAACGGACACTGTTCGCCGGAAGAAAAACTGAAAGCCATGATCGACCTGGAAATCCAGCAGCAAAAACTGTGCGCGTAATCCCGGCGCTGTCTGGGAAAAACACTGGATATCCGGGCCGTTTTGGAGTATAGTCATGTTGGAATGCTATACATTGTTGTTGTACCTCCTAAAAATTATCGGCTTACCCCGGCATAAATCGCCTGATGTAGCTTTTCCTGATTCCGTACCCATGGGACAGAAATTGGAACAAAGTTCGCGCCGTTGGTCAGCATGAAGCCTGTGCCTTGTTGCCGGGGCGGATGGGCGGCGATTTCGTCCTTATACCCGCTGAACAGCATTTCACGGGCCTCCTTGCTCATTACGCCCAAACTAATCGCAACTGTGAAATTTTCCCTGCCAGGTGTATAGGAAGCGTCAAATCTCTGCTGCCCCAAAATAACATGAATGCCGAACGAACGGCCAAGCCTGACAAGAAGGGCCAATTTGCGCTTTTCTTCCTCCTGCGTCCTTTTATCGGATAAAAATTCGAGGTAGTTTAACCATTCATCGAACATCAAAATCAGGATATTTCTGCTGGTGTCCTCCCCGCGCTGTCTGGCCTGGAATGCCTCAAAGAATCGTTGAAACATGGGGCCAACATCCCAGCAAGCGAAACGGTCGGCTCCATCCAAGAAGGAGAAATCTTCTGATTCGATTACGGCAAGAGCCGAACTTGTCAGCAGAATGCTTCTCTTTGCAGACACTGGTGCAAATTGCACATATTGACATAACATCTTTTGTGCTAAAGAAGTTTTACAGAAAACCTCTCATCAAGTAAAATGGTGGATACCATAACTTGATTGGAGGTTTTCGTTATGCAAAATCATATTTTGACGGACAGGCAGATTGCCGCATTTCAGCAGCACCTGAAATCGGAGGAGCGTGAGCAGAGTACCATTGAGAAGTATCTGCGGGACTTGCGGCTCTTTGCCGCATGGCTGGCAGGCCGGGAAGTGACGGCGGAGCTGGTGGCAGACTGGAAACATCATCTGCGTACAGAAGGTTATAATCCGGAGACGATCAACTCCAAGTTGTCGGCTCTGAACAAATTTTTCGCATTTATGCAGTGGCCGGAATGTCGTGTGAAATATCTGAAAATTCAGCGAAAGCTGTTTCGCGGAAGGGAAAAGGAACTGACGAAAGACGAATATCTACGACTGCTGGAGACAGCGGAGACATTAGGGAGATGCCGCTTAGGGTTGCTCATTGAGACCATCTGCGCTACTGGCATCCGGGTTTCGGAGGTCAGATACATAACCGTGGAGGCAGTGCGGGCGGGGTACGCAGATGTTGCTTTGAAAGGCAAAGTCCGAACCATCCTATTGCCCGGTAAGCTCTGCCGGAAGCTGCAAAAGTACGCTAGGAAACAAAAAATCACCTCTGGCGAGATCTTTCTCACCAGAAGCGGAAAAGGTATCTCCCGCCGTCAGATCTGGGCGGAGATGAAAGCGCTATGCAAAAAAGCGGGTGTGGCCGCCTCGAAAGTGTTTCCCCACAATCTTCGCCATCTGTTTGCCCGGACATTCTACCGTGCCTGCCGGGACGTGGCGAAGCTGGCGGACGTGCTGGGTCACTCCAGCATCGAGACCACGCGGATATACCTCATTTCCACCGGAAGAGAGCATACTAAACAGCTGGAACGGCTGGGATTGATTCTTTAGCTTGAAACAAGACAGAATACATAAATCGCATTAAAATTGCAGAAAAAGAAACTCCCTTTCATCGGGATTCCGTTTCAATTTCTGGTATCATATCACAAGCAAAGCGGAATTGCAAGGGAAGGGTCAACATTTTGCGCGATTTTTTGCACAACAAATAACGGCCAGAGCGGAATATCTTTCCGCATGGCCTTCTTTTTTTGCCTAAAGCGCCTCATCTACCGCAAAATGAGACTCATTTCAGTCAGTATTTTGGGCTACTTATGTATTCTGAGATGAACCGGAGAGGGGAGGAGCTATGCCGCAGACCAGACAGCACATTGAGGGAGAGCGGCCCTTACGGCAGCGCCGCTTGACTGAGGGCGTCGTCATGACCGAGGACGATATGCAGCGGTTCCTCGCCGACTATGCGAAGATGAATCGCTCGGAGGGGACGGTGAAGTTCTACCGCCGGAAACTGAAGCGATTCTATGACGACCTCCCGGCGGATAAGACCGTCCGGTACGGCACCTTGCAGAAATGGCGGGAGTCGCTGCTGCAAGACGGCTATACGCCGGGTTCGGTGAATGCGTTCCTATCCGCTGCAAATTCGTATCTGGACTATATCGGCCACCGGGAATTCCAGCTGGCGGGTCAGCTCAAGGATGAGAAAGCGCCCCAGCCGGAGCTGAGTAGAGCGGAGTATTTGCATCTTCTGCGAACGGCGAAAGCATTAGATAAGGAAAAAGTGTATCTCCTTGTCAAGCTGTTTGCAGCAACGGGCCTCTTTGCTCAGGAGCTGCCGGAGGTAACAGTAGAGGTGGTGCAGGAGGGGAAGATCGTCTGCGATCAGAATAAGTACAAGCAGATTGTGACGGTTCCTACCTGCCTGCAAAAAGAACTTCTGGACTTTGCGTTGCGGAACAGCATCGGCTCCGGTCCCATTTTCCAGACGCGGGACGGACGGCCTATGCACCGGACCTATGTGTCCGCGGTAATCCGGAACCTCTGCGAGGAGGTGAAGGTCCCGCGAGAGAAGGGAAATCCGAAGTGCCTGCGGAAGCTGTACCTGTCTACGAAAGCCGGGGTGGAGAGCAACATCTCCCTGCTGGTGGAGCAGGCCATGGAGCGGATGATGGAACAGGAGCAGTTTACCGTCGGGTGGGATGAGTGATTGAAGGACAAATGGCAAGGAATATTTTCCTCAGTATCGTAATTCCTGTCTACAATGTGGAACCGTATCTTGAGTACTGCCTAACAAGCGTCCTTAGCTGTGATTTAAGCGGCTGCGAAATGATTCTGGTTCTCGGCAGCTCGACTGACAAAAGCAACGATATCTGCTTGAAGTATGAGAGGGGATATCCCTTTATTCACAGCTTGTATCAGAACGGGACAGGCCTCTCCAATGCCCGAAACTGCGGGATGGAGGCGGCGCGGGGAGAGTATCTGCTATTCCTGGACAGCGACGATTACGTGGACAGTAAGCGCCTGGACACGGTGATTGCAGAGCTTAGAGATGGGACATTTTTTGCTGACCTCGTTGTAACGGATTTTTACCGGCTGGACAGGCGGACAAACCTGCTTACACAATTTTTCCAGATCGGCGCGGATACTCCGTTACAGTATGGCATGGATTTTCTGCCCAACATGCTCCAGAAACGGCAGTGCTTCTGGAATGTATGGCGCTATATATACCGCCGCAGCTTTCTGGAGCGGCACGGTATCCGCTTTTTAGAAAACAGGCTCAGTGAGGATATTGACTTTACAACCAGCGTACTTCTGGCGGAGCCGGAGACTGTTTTCAGCCACAGTCCTTTTTATGTCTACACCGTGGGCCGGGGCGAATCCCTTATGGACCGCCCCGGTTTCAAACGACTTTCGGATACGGTGTTCATTTTGCAGAGCGCCATTGAGCGCCTGCGAAATTCCGACTTCCGCTATGTGCCTCAGCTCATCGCTCAGTATCAGTTTGAATATATCCTGAATCTGGCGCTCACGGTCGAAATTGACGCTGAAGACAGGGAAAAGGCGCTTGCGCTCTACGAGGATTGGAGCGGCGTGCTGTCCGGCAGTATTGACCCCGTGGTGCGGGGAATTTCCTGTGTGATAAAAGCAGTCGGACGAAAATGCACAGGATATATATTGCACGTTTTGAAACAACTGCGCCGTTGTCTCAGAAAACATCCCCTGAAGGAGAAAAAGACAGATGATTATTACCAGAACGCCCTTTCGCATTAGCTTCGCTGGCGGCGGCAGTGACTTGAAGGATTTCTACGAAAAACACGGCGGCTGTGTGCTGAGTACCAGTATCAACCGGTACTGCTACATATCCATTCACCCGTACTTTGATGAGAACCGCACGCTGCTCAAATATTCGGAAAATGAGCTGGTGGACAGCCTGTCGGATATTCGGCACCGTATTTTCAACTGTCTCCTAAATGAGCGGCAGATCCACGGGGTGGAGATCGTCTCCACGGCGGATATTCCAGGGGGAACCGGACTGGGATCCTCCAGCACGTTTACGGTAGGACTCCTGAACACCCTGAATTGTTATCAGGGGAAATATATGTCCAAGGGAAAGCTGGCGGAGAAGGCGTGTGAAATTGAGATCGAGAAGCTGGGCAGCCCCATCGGCAAGCAGGACCAGTACGCCGCCGCCTATGGCGGGTTGAATTTTATCCGGTTTCATACGGACGGAGAGGTATCCGTCTCCCCGGTCATGATGCGCGGCGAGACCTACCGGCAGCTGCAAAAAAATCTGGTGATGTTCTATACCGGCGACACTCGCTCCGCCAACTCTATTCTGGCGGAGCAGAAGAAAAATTGCAGCGCGGAGGACAAGGCCAACAACCTGAGGCAGATGTGCGTGCTGGCGGAGGAGATGCAGCGGTCTTTGGAACAGGACGACCTGAGCTCCTTCGGCCGGCTGCTTAACGAGGGCTGGCAGCTCAAGCGCACGCTGGCCAGCGGGATTTCCAATCCCCTGATTGACGAAGCCTATGAGACGGCGCTGGCCAACGGGGCGCTGGGCGGAAAGCTGCTGGGGGCCGGCGGAGGCGGCTTTCTTCTGTTCTACTGTCCGCCGGAGCATCAGGAACGTCTGCGGGTTGCGTTGCGGCTGCGGCGGTTCCCTTTCTCTTTTGAGAAGGAGGGAACGGCGGTGGCCTATATCGGGGACAAATATTGGGATTAACGGAGGAGAGAAGCGATGAAGGTACTGGTGGCCGGCGGAGCCGGATTTATTGGAAGCCACCTGGTGGATGCCCTTTTGGCGGAGGGTCACGACGTGGTCTGCGTGGACAACTTCTTTATTGGTACACGGGAGAATATTCGCCATCTGGCAGATCATCCGCATTTTGCGTTTTATGAAAAGGACTTGTCTGATTTTGAGCAAATTTTGCCTGTTTTCCAGAAAGAGCAGGTGGAGTATGTGCTTCACCTGGCGGCCAACTCCGATATACAGGCCAGTGCCGGCGACCCCATGGTGGAGTATAAGAACACATACTCCACCACCTTTGTGCTGCTGGAGTGTATGCGGCGCACAGGGGTGAAGCGGTTGTTTTTTGCCTCCACCTCCGCAGTGTATGGCGAGCAGATGGGAGCCCATGTGGGCGAAGAGACGGTGCCGCTGGAGCCCATTTCCTACTACGGCGGGGCGAAACTGGGCGCGGAAGGAATCATCTCCTCCTTCGCCTATATGAACGATATGAGCGTGCTGGTGTTCCGGTTCCCCAACGTCATTGGGCCACGGCTGACCCATGGGGTGATCTTTGACTTTGTGAAACGGCTGAAGGAAGACTCCTCCCACCTGAAAATTCTGGGGGATGGGCAGCAGAGTAAGCCCTACATCTATGTAATGGACCTGGTAAAGGCGATCATGCGGTTCAAGGACGCGCCTCAGGGCGTGACGCTCTACAACGTGGGTGTGGAGACCCAGACCTCCGTCACCCGTATTGCCGAGATCGTCTGCGAGAAGATGGGGCTGACCGGGATTCCCTTCGAGTACACCGGCGGCCGGGGTGGCTGGAAGGGAGATGTGCCCGTGTTTGCCTACAATCTGGACAAAATTCACAAGGCGGGCTGGTATGCCGCCATGACCAGCGATGAGGCGGTGGCGAAGACGGTGGAGATGGTACTCTGATGCAGGCGGTAATCATGGCGGGTGGGAAGGGAACGCGCCTGCGGGCCCTGACCAATGATGAAATTCCCAAGCCGATGGTACCGGTGGCGGGGAAGCCCATTCTGCAATGGCAGATAGAATGCCTGCGTGAACAGGGTGTTTCCGACATTGTTATCATTGTCGGACATCTTGGCGAGAGAATTCAGGAGTATTTCCGGGATGGCGGCAGCTTTGGGGCAAGCATCCGGTATGTTGCGGAGGAGACGCCGCTGGGAACGGCGGGAGCGCTGTCCATGCTGCCGCCCATGCTGGAGGAGGAAAATTTCTTCCTGATATTCGGAGACGTACTTTTTGACATTGATTTGCGGCGTATGGAGCGCTTTCACCGCGAGAACCATGCTCTGGCGACGCTTTTCGTCCATCCCAACGCCCACCCCTTCGATTCCGACCTGGTGATTCACGACACGGACGGCAGGGTGCGGCGCTTTGATTCCAAGCACAATGTCCGGGATTACTGGTATCGCAACTGCGTCAACGCGGGATTTTACCTGCTCAACAGGAGAGTCTGTCAGGAGATTCCGGCCCGGACAAAGGTGGACCTGGAAAAGGAATTGCTGGCGGGTCTGATTGCGGACGGGCAGCCGGTATATGCCTATGAGTCCTCGGAGTACATCAAGGATGTTGGGACCGTGGAACGTATCCAGCGGGCGGAGGAGGAGCTGGGCAGCGGCTTGGTGAGCAGGCGCAGCCTGCGAAACCGGCAGCGGGCCATTTTTCTGGACCGGGACGGTACGGTCAACAGGAAAAACGGCCTGGTCTATCAGGAGGAGCAGTTTGAGCTGGAGGATTGTGCGGCGGAGGCCGTCCGGAAGATCAACCGGTCGGGTTATCTGGCGATCGTTGTGACCAATCAGCCGGTTGTCGCGCGTGGATTGTGCAGGATAGAGGACATGGAGCGGATTCACAGGAAGATGGAGACGCTGCTGGGCCGGGAGGGCGCCTATCTGGACGCGGTCCGGTTCTGTCCCCACCATCCGGACAAGGGGTATCCGGAGGAGAACCCCGCCTATAAAATCCCCTGCCATTGCCGGAAGCCGGATATCGGTATGCTGGAGGAGTGCGCGGAGCGGTTCCATATTGATTTGTCCCGGTCCTGGATGGTGGGGGACACCACCGTGGACATCCAGACAGGGAAGAACGCGGGGACGCGCACGGCGCTGGTGCTGACAGGCGATGCAGGGCGGGACGGCAAGTATACTGCCGCGCCGGATGTGACGGGAGAAAATCTTTTGTGTGTTATTGAGAAAATTTTGGAGAGGAGAGAAGAAAATGGTTGACTACAGGGCGGAGATTTCCGCCTATCTGGAGCACGAGATCGACACGATCCGGAAGCTGGATGTGGAGCAGATCAATCAGGCGCTGAATCTGCTGCTGGAGGCGTTTGAGGAGGGAAACACGGTATACATATTCGGCAACGGAGGAAGCTCGGCAACAGCGTCGCACTATCAGAATGACTTCAACAAGGGCGTGTCGGAACACACGGAGAAGAAGTTCAATTTCCAGTGCCTGAACGACAATGTGGCCACGGTGATGGCGGTGGCCAACGACATCGGATTTGAGGAGGTCTTCCGGTTCCAGCTGCGGGGGCATCTGAAAGCCGGTGATATTGTCATGGCGATTTCCGGCAGTGGGAATTCCAAGAATGTCATCAACGCGGTGGAGTACGCCAGGGAGCAGGGGTGCAGGATCATCGGGGTTACCGGCTATGATGGCGGGAAGCTGAAAGGGTTGTCCGATGTGTCCCTGCACGCGCCGGTCAACAGTATGCAGATTTCGGAAGATATCCATATGATCTTCGATCATCTGATGATGAGCGTGTTTTACAGGTCTCTGGCCGGGATTGAGCATTTGAGGGGATAGGCCATCAAAAAGAGTGGGGAGAGAGAACGAATGCCTAAAGTAACTGCTTTGATGCCGCTTTATAATGGCAAGAAATTTATTCGGGAATCTCTGGAGAGTATCCAGCGGCAGACCTTTGCCGACTGGGAGTTTATTATTGTCAACGACTTTGGGAGTGATGACGGCTGCGCGGATATCGTGCGCAGATATGCGCAGAAGGATGACAGAATTATCCTTTTGCAAATGGAAGAGCGGCTGGGGATCGCGGGTTCATTGAATGCGGGGTTGGATGCGGCAAAGGGAGTGTATGTTGCGCGGGTCGATGTGGACGATCCGTCGGAGCCGGAACGATTTGAGAAACAAGTCGCGTATATGGATGCCCATCCGGAGGTCAGTCTGTGCAGCAGCTTTTGCATCAGCGTATCAAAGACCGGGACTCATCTTGAAAAGGTTGCCTGTGATCCGGAGGAACTAAAGGCAGCTATGCTCTTTCCCAATGAGATCAGACATTTTGGCGCAATGCTGCGCAGAAGCTACTTTGATGGACACGCGCTGCGATATGACACAGAGTATATTGTAGAAGACTATGAGCTCTGGACCCGGGCACTCATGGGCGGCGCTGTTTTTTCCAATATACCAGAAGTCCTTGTGACACATCGTTGGGGCTTTGGAAACATAAGCATAGCAAAAGGTTCCAGGCTGGAAGAGGAAGCGCGTGAAATCAGCACAAGAATCCTGAAAAATGCAGGCGTTCAGGCAGAGGAATACGCTCCGGAACTGTTGTCTGGCTGGAGAGCGCGTCCTACTAAATTTGCAAAGAAAGATGTTCCTTCCTTTTTGCGGCAGGGATACCGGCTGATGGCGGAGATATACGAAAAGAATAAGACTGCGAAATATTGCGAAGAAACGGCGTTGCGAAAAATTCTGTTCTACCGCTGGAATTGGATCCGTCAGAGTTGCGGGTTAGAATTTGCAGAGCACAGATATGAAGAATTCCAGGGAATTAAGATAGCCCCGAAAGTCAGCGTTGTGTTGCCTACATTTTGTTCTGTCCATGATATCAGCAGGGCTGTTGACTGTGTGCAGGCACAGACGTTTACAGACTGGGAGCTGCTGGTAATAAATGATTACGGCAGCGATGATGGCACGGCGGAGATTGTGCAAATGTATACTTGGAGTGATCCGCGCGTGCGTTTGATTCAGGTTGAGGAACGGCTGGGATTGGCAGAGTCTTTGAATTTGGGAATGCGTCAGGCGAGAGGAAAATATATTGCACGGCTGGATGCGGATGACACCTCCAAACCGGAACGATTTGCCAAACAGGTGCAATTTTTAGACACACATCCGGAGGTTGGCATCTGCGGAACTTGGCAGCACCACTACGGGAAAAATGCCGATTGGGTGCATGAGGCTGCAACGGACCCCAAAGTACAGAAATGCCGGCTGCTGTTCTGGTGTGATTTATGCCATTCCACGTTGATGCTGCGCCGGGACTTGTTTTTGGATAATCAGCTCTTCTATGATCCGGACGCTCAGGCGGAGGATTTTGAACTGTGGACCCGGGCAATGGATTACATGGAAATCGCCAACTTGCCGGAGGTGCTGGGCGAGTATCATGAGGGTACCGGGATTACGTCTAATAAAGTACAGCTTCTGGCGGAGGAGAGCGGCCAAATTACGGCCCGCACGATCCGGAGAGTTTTGGGGATAGAGCTGCCAATATATGAAAGCTGTCTTTTAAACGGCTGGATCAATCCGATTTCCAAATCAGAGAATCGTCAGGAGGAGCTGGAAAATCTTCGACACATTTTAACCTCTATCTGGGAGGAAAATCAAAGAGTAAAATATTTCGACCAAAAGATACTGCTGGAGACTCTGGCAGCAAAGTGGCAGTGGGTCAAAAATGATACAGATTGGAAGCGCGCTCGCTATAAAGGTGTAAAGCACATTAAGGAAGTATTTAGCGAAAAATATGCGCCTTCATTATGGGAGAGATACCGGATTTTCCGAAAGTATAATCCGCAATTTTCTGTTAGAGCGAAAAAACTCACGAAACGCATTTTTCGTCCTTTGGCCTACCTTGCGAGACGTGTTACAAAGAGCTTGCTTAAAGATTGTATAGAGGAAATCAACTTGGGGGTAGAGGGCTGGACATGGGACAGAATGGAGAACGTGAACAAGCAGATAGAAAAATGGACTTGGGATCGATATAAGCGAACAGAGCGGGTGATTCAAAATGGTGGACAATATACGCCATATTATGCAGGTTTCAAAATACGTGTGATTTTTTTGTTTCAAGTAGCTTCTTTTTGGCCCGCTCAGGAATCCATTTATTTCAATTTACTGGCAGATCCGAGATTTGATGTGAAACTTGTCTGCTACGATGAACCTCTTGACAAAACAATTAAAACAGAAACCGCTCAACAATTCTTAATAAAGAATGCTTACAACTTTATATCGTGGAACAAATTTGATATAACAGATTTTAATCCCCACATCATATTTTTGCAAACGGCATATGATACAAACCGACGTAATGAATTTAAAAGTGCACAATTGCGTCACAAAGGAGTACGAGTTATTTATATTCCTTATGGGATCGAAATAGCAGATACTATTCACGCACATACAGATCATTTTCGACGGGATGTTCTGCAAAACACCTGGAAGGTATATACATTTTCTGAAATGATGCGGCAAGACTATCTAAGATATTTACCAGGGAAAAAAGATGTATGCGTGCTAGGCATGCCTCGATTCGACGCACTTTACTTTCGTGATCGCTTTTTACAGATGCCGGAAGTAATCCAAAAGGCGAATAGACGCAAGGTTGTACTTTGGAAAGTGCATTTTCCGAAGTTGATCCAGGAAAATGCACAAACTATATTGGTCACTCCATATATTCGCGAGTACATCAGGTTCGCAGTAAAGCTTACTCAATACAATGATTTGTTTTTTGTTTTTATGCCGCATCCCAGATTCAAGGAATTTAATGAAGATATGACCGTGAAACAAGAGTTGGCTTGTCTCTATAGCGCACTGGAAAAAGCGGACAATGTTTATATTGATGACCGGGATGATTACAGGAACTCGCTGTTGAATGCTGATTGCATCATTGTAGACCGAAGCGCCGTCATGATCGAAGCGGGATGCGTAGGCGTTCCCGTACTTTATATGTATAATCCGGACTATAAAGAGCCAATGACAAAGGCTGTTGAGCCGCTGATTGAAAGTTATTATCAGGGAACAACGTGTGAGGACATTGAAGAATTTATCAATATGTTCCGTGAAGGGGAGGATCCCAGGAAAGCACAGCGTGAGGCGGCCTTTGCTGCGTGCGTTCCTTATTTCGACGGCAAGTGCGGCGAGAGAATAAAAGAAGACATTGTCAGATCTCTGGAACAGGAAAGAGAAATGAATCCTTGGACCCAAACCGCCCAATTGGCAGAAAAAAATGCACAGTTGGAGGCACGTATTGCCCGGCTGGAGCAGGAGATTGCCGGGAAGGACGCAAACGGCTGAAATAAAATTTACTATTTCCAGATTTAGAATTTGGGAATAGATAATTTGCGCAGAAGGGAGACTGCGGGCATAATGACAATTCTAATCAATGCGGCGCTTTTGTTCGTGGTTCTGCTATTGTTGTTTCCAAAGCCGCTGTGGGGAACGATCAAACATGTGGCGCTGGTTGTATTGGTACTTGGGTCGGCGCTTTGCGTTATGCTTGTCTTCCAGAGCAAAGGAGAGAGGACCATAACAATCACAGCCCTGGATCAGCAAAATGAGGCTGCAGAGGGATCGGAAATCATCATCACCGGCGTGGTCGTGGATGGAATAGAGTATCGCGCGGATACCATCCTTTCCGGGGGATGGATCAACGAAAACGGGAATCTGCGGTGGAGAAATTACGACAAGCCAGCGGATATGACCAATGCGGTATCCGCAAAAATTCCGGCGGGTACTGCGCTGGATATCCGGTTTGAAACCAACAAATGGCGCGGTCGTGTGCAGGTTCAGGAGGGGGATTTCTTTTCCACGGTTTATCAGGTGGATTGCTTTTCCAACAGCAGTGACAGTGGCAGCTCAATCACCTATTTTTCGGCAAGAAGTCTGTCCGGTGTCCGGATGTCCGGGAAAGTGTTGTTTGTGTGCCTGTTTGGACTTTTGACTGCTTTTGCATTTGGATTTAGTGCTTTCAAAAACGGGGAAGTCAAATCGCCGCAGAAAACGGAAAGCAGCCGCGAGGTCTGGCTGGATATCCTGAAAGTATGTGTAGCTCCGATGATTGTACTGATTCACACCGTGGGAGGACCCTATGGCAGTACGCCTCTGGACAGCCCAAAATGGATAGGATACCTGATACTCAACACGGTCCCCCGGTATGCAGTCCCCGTTTTTCTTATGATTTCCGGTATACTTTTGATTGGAAAGGAGTATTCTGCCGCAAAGGTCTGGCGCAATGTAAAGAAATCGCTGATATTGTTAGTTGCGTGGAATCTGACATACATTTTCGCTCAGGCGCTGCTATGGGGACCATCGGAGAGTATTCTGTCTCAAATTTTGAGCCTGCCCGTAAAGCGGGGCCCCAGCGGATATCTGTGGTATGCATATCTCCTGGTATGGATTTACTTATTTGCCCCGGTTGTCAGCTTACTTTATCAAGCGCTGACCAATCAACTGCGGGTGTATTTCGTCCTGCTTACTGTAATCATTCCTGGAATTTTGGATCTGTATATAAAGATTTTTGAAATCAGTGCGCAATCAACTTTGTATGCTTTCCAATTATATATGACCTTGACCTATATCGGGATCATGTTTGTTGGCCGCCTGATTTATGACAACGCAGAGAAAATAAAACATTTGGGGTTGCTGTCGCTTTTGGCTGTTGTGACAGGTCTGGGCGGAATGTTGGCGGTTACTTATTGTTATGCAACGGCACATCATGCAGCAACAGACAAATTTATGGCAGAAACGCAGCTTCTGGCAGTATGTTATGCGGGAGGGATGATTGGTATGGTGGTCAAACATCGTAAGGCGTTAGAAAATATGCCGGAGCGTGCAAGGCGGGCGGCAGAGTGGCTGTCCAGACATTCGATTGGGATTTACTTTTTTCACGTCCTACCAATTTGGACGATAGGCAGCATCAAAATATCAGGGATTAGTCTGTCGGTATATGATGGCGTTGCTGCAACTCTTGTACTCTGTGTGATCTACTACGTTGTTACTGTGATTGGCGTCGGACTGCTGGAGCAGATTCCGCTGCTAAAGAAACTGGTAACCTGATATTGCCATGGACATCACGGTCAATTGTGGAGTTTTTCATGAATACTGTGCTTAGTAGTGCATTGAACAAAATGAAACAGTACCAATTCCTCTTCGAGGAGCTGGCAAAGCGGGATTTCAAGAAGAAATATAAGCGCACCGTGCTTGGCATGGCATGGAGCATGCTTTCCCCTATGCTGACGCTGCTGGTTATGCGGCTAGTTTTTACCCGGTTTTTTGGCAGAAATATGGAGCACTATACAACATATCTGTTCTGCGGCAATCTGATCTACTCGTTTTTCAATGAATCCACAAGTCAGGGAATGACTTCTTTGATGGGCAACGCATCAATTTTTACGCGGGTTAATATCCCGAAATATCTGTTTCTATTTTCAAAAAATGTGCAGACTTTAATTAATTTTGGGCTGACTCTGATAGTTTTCTTTACTTTTTGCATTTTGGACGGCGTTGCCATTACCTGGAAATTTCTTTTCCTGCTCTATCCAATTATAACGCTGCTGCTGTTCAATATTGGCTTGGGGTTGATTCTTTCAGCACTGTTTGTCTTCTTCCGGGATATTCAGTATCTGTGGTCCGTGTTTACCCTGCTGCTTATGTACCTCTCAGCAATTTTCTATACGATAGACCAATATCCTTATGCTGTTCAGTGCCTGTTTCTGCTTAATCCAGTCTATCTGTATATTCGCTATTTCCGGAAGATCGTTCTGGAAGCGGCGATCCCGTCACTGAGCTTTCATCTTTTGATACTGGTCTATGTGCTGGCTTCTTTGCGGTTGGGGTTCTGGATGTATAAGAAATATAACACACGATTTTTATATTATGTGTAATGGGAGAACGAAATGAGTGTGTTAGAAGTAAATGGGGTTTCTATTCGGTATATGACCGGCGATTTTAAAGATATCGGACTGAAAGAATATGTCATGCGGCGGCTCAGAGGGGAGTATCATATCAACGAGTTCTGGGCAGACCGGGATGTGTCATTTAAGTTGGAAAAAGGAGACATGCTGGGCATTATTGGAAGCAACGGCGCAGGAAAGAGCACTCTTCTTAAAGTCATTTCCGGCATTATGGAACCGACGGAAGGGTGGGTCAGACGGGAGGGGAATGTTGCCGCCCTTCTGGAGCTGGCCAGCGGATTTGACGGCGATCTGACCGTGCGGGAGAATGCCTACCTGCGGGGAGCCATGCTGGGATATACGCGAAAATTTATGGACGATACTTATGAACAGATCATTGAATTTGCGGAACTACAGGAGTTTCAGGAACGGCCCTTCAAGCAGCTTTCATCCGGAATGAAGTCACGTCTTGCTTTTTCTATTGCCTCTCTGGTAGAGCCGGATATTCTGATTTTGGACGAGGTGCTGTCGGTGGGTGACGGCGCTTTTCGGAAGAAAAGCGAAAGCAAAATGCGGGAGATCATTGCAGGCGGAGCCACGACGATTCTGGTATCACATTCTCTTCAGCAGGTGCGGGAAATGTGTACGAAGGTACTGTGGCTAGATAAGGGGAACCAGATTGCATTTGGAGAGGATGTACTGGGGATCTGTGATCAATATATAAAATTCCTGGAAAGTAAATGATGAAAGCAGGGACCCTGCTTTCTCTGATGCGAGAGCATCAGAGAAAAGCGAATTGCAAGAAAGAGGTGAGAGTGCCCATGATAAAAGCGACTGTAGGCTTGTCTCAAATACTTCTGCTGATCTTTGCTGGTGCAGGGTCAATATACTGCTTGAAGCTAAAGAGTAAGAAGTCAATAGCGGTTTGTTGCTGCTGCTTGATTGTTTTTTCGCTCCTTGCACTAAAGTTTAATCAGACATTTGTCAAAGTGTCAGATGAAATCATAATAATTGCCCAGAACGAAAAATGTGAAGAAAGCAGAGGGACGGAAGTTGATATTTCCAATTTGCGCATTGATGGAGACGTTATTAAATCCTATAACATAACTAACGGACATTGGTATGATCACTTGGATCGCTACTCATGGAGACCTCCTGAAGATAGCAGATGGGATGGGACGGCGACCAACAGCATTACAATAAAGGTGCCTGTTGGATGGGAGCGCTCAATCCAGTTTCAGGGAAATAAATGGCGCGGATATGTTACTGTAGAAAAACCGGATGGTACGACAGAAACCTTTGACACCTATGCACCGGAAGTGAAGATTTATTCCTGCGAAATAGGTCAAAGCGATACAAAACTGCTGTTATTGCAGGGTGTAGCCGATATTTCCAGCTATGCACTGATTCTTGGCTTGCTGACAACGCTTTTTGTTTGGGGAATCAAAAAAGAAGGGACAATCGAAAAATCGGAAAGGCAAAGCAAAAGAGGAGAAGTCAGGCCAACATCAGGCAGTAAGAGGCAGTGGGTCTGGTCAGGGGTGTTTGCAGGCGCTCTCGCAATTTTGTTGGCAATATTCTCTGTAGCCAATTTGCAGGGGCGGTTAAAGACAGACGCACTGATTTTGGCAACCGGAGATCAAATAGAATCGGAGCCAATTACAGCGGGGGCCCCTTATACACAGGTTTTTACGGCAAATGGAACATTCAATCAAATCCGGCTGCGCTTCTGCACATATGGAAGGGAAAATACGGCAAGCACTACTGTCCAATTGGTGGATGATGCAACGGAGGCTGTGCTTGGAAGTTGGGAGATTGAGAATGCCAGTGTCAGTAAGGATGTAGTGAGGCTCTCGCTGCAGGAAGCCCAAAATAAAGGCGTCTACAGACTGGTTGTTGAAGGGCACAATCCGGATGAGAAAACGAGTATTGGCATTTATTTACAGGAAAAATCTGTATATAATGGTGAACTGTTTGTCTCTGAAAGTCTTCATGATAAGGACATAAGCATTGGACTATATCAGGAAACAAATCTGGGAATTTACAGACTTGTTTGCGTTTTGGTGGCTGCCGTTATTTGCGCATGGCTGGCGTGTGTGTTGCTTTTTATACGCAAGCTGGAGTTATGGAAAAGTGCATTCGTCCTTGTAATGGGATTTGGATGCGTTTATCTGGCAATTTTTCCGGCAGGATGCATTAACGATAGCTGGAAACATTATGTGACAGCCTATCAATGCAGCAATCAGATTTTGGGAATCACAGAGTCCGAAACGGGCACCGTGATGATGCGGAAAGATGATTGCGATGAATTCATTCGATATCGGAATTTGTCGCAAAAAGCAAGTATTACGACTTATTTTGAAGAATTTGATGAGGCTTCACTATTGTGTCGAAACCAAACGCTGATGGATTGTGGGGAAAACAGTCTTATTATTAGATCAAAGAATGCTGCCAGCAGTATTGCATACTTTCCACAGATACTGGGATTGACTTTAGGGAGAATCCTTTCGCTTGGGACGATACCCTGTATGTTTTTAGCTCGATTTCTTCAGCTGTTTTCTGTGGCGGTGATGGTTTCTGCGGCAATTAAGATCATCCCGTCAAAAAAGGAAATACTGCTGCTAATTGCGTTGCTTCCCATTTTCCTACAGCAGGTTACGGCTTTTTCCTATGATGGTATTGCATTTGGTTTGGCATTCCTGTTTATTTCTGTCTGCATGAAATTGGCAATACAAACAGAAAAAATATCTGTATCCAGCTATGCGTTCCTGGTCATAGCAGTCTTTGGGCTATGTGCCTGCCGGGGAGGTATGTACATCTTTTTGCTGTTTCTGCTTACTCTGATTCCAAAACGTGTATTGAGCACGCTTTCCAAGCTGTATTTATTAGGCGGAGGGATATTTGTTGTATTGTCTCTCTATGGCAGGACTTACTTGGGAGTATCGTCTGGAGGGAATACAGATACACTGACATTTGGTCCCCCCCTTCAGCATCCGATCAAGCTAGGGTTGCAATTTATAAGTTCGATTATTGAAAACATAGATATATATTGGAGCGGCTCGTTTGGACAACAGATGGGGTGGAGCGAAGGGATCATACCGCATTTTATTGCGTTTGGATTTATGGTAATGCAGTTGATTGTGAGTCTTGATGATTCTCATGAAGAATCACCGTTGGGTGTAAAGACAAGGGTTATTTATTTGCTGCCGGTTTTGCTGACATTGGGATTCTGCCTCGGGACAATGTATCTTGCAGAATCCAGTCGCGCAACGGAATGGAACATCTGGGGGGTTCAGGGAAGGTATTTCCTTCCGGTTATGCCATTGGTATTTTTCCAGGTGCAAAACCGGTCTGTTGTATTGGCGAGAAATGTCAGACCCACTATAATTTGTGCGTTCTGTGCTTGGGAGACTATAGAAATTTTCTATTTGATGCGAACTTTTGTTATGCGGTGAAAAATATCAATTTAAACAACTTCTATGAACAATAAATCAGTAATCTCCAACATCCTCTGGAACACTGCCGGCAATATCATCTATCTCGGCTGCCAATGGCTGCTGAGCGTAGTCGTGGTTCGCATATCCGGCAGCTACGCGGATGCAGGAATCCTGACGCTGGCCATCTCCGTGACAAACATCTTTACAACTCTGGCGTTATTCAATGTGCGGAACTATCAGGTCTCAGATATATCCGAAAAGTACACCCAGTCCGACTACATATCTCACCGGATTCTCACTTGTATTGCTGCGGTCGCGCTCTGTGTTACCTTTGCTGATGTCAGTGGATATAGCTTGGGCACAGCGCTAAGCATTATTGCTTATATGCTTATGCGGACTGTGGAAGCCCTTGCGGATGTTTTCCACGGAATTCTGCAAAAGCAATGGCGGCTGGATGTCGTCGGTAAATCCTGCATTTTCAGAGGAATTGCACTGATTACCGGTTTTACTGTGGTGTATAAACTCTCGGGGCGGCTTCCTGCGGCACTCTTCGTCATGGCTGCGCTGACAGCGGCGGTATTTGTTTCCTATGATATCAGAGTAACCGGAAAACTAACCAAACTTTCCTGCCAGTTTAACAGAAGCAGCTTGATTAATCTTTCCAAAGACTGTCTCCCTGTCCTTGGCTATGGGCTCCTGATCAACTCCATTGCCCTTGTGGTCAGATTTTGCATAGAGCGCTATCACGGGGAGGAGATGCTGGGATACTACGGGAGTGTCTCAACGATTGCCGTGATTGTCCAGGCGGCAGCAAATTTCATTCTGGTTCCGCTGAACGGTGTAATTGGTGAATATTATGCGCAGGGAAATCGGAGAGAAATTCAAAAACTTGCAGGGAAGGTTATCCTGCTCCTGGGCGTGGTAACGGGAGGGACGCTTGCATGTGCAGCAGTTTTCGGGAAATTTGCGCTGGTGCTGCTGTTTGGAAAATCCATAGAGCCGTACACCTGGCTCCTGATTCCGACTATATTGGCAAGCTGCTTGACAGGACTGGCCTGGTTTCTGGGGATGATTCTTATCATCATACGGAAAATGAAAGCACTGATTATAGGAGCGGCTGTCGGGGCTGCCGTGAGTATTGTATTGTCTGCCGCTTTAGTTCCCAAGTTTGTATTTGACGGCGCTAATGTCACGGTGATTGCGGCACTCTGTATTTCTATTGTCATATATGTGATTACCCTAAGAAACAGGGGCTGTATGAAAGGTTAGAATCCAATGAAAAAAATAAGCTTTGTTACACCGGTTTATAACGCACAGGATATGCTCCGTCGTACACTTGAAAGTGTTCTTAGGCAAGACTATCCCAATATTGAGCACGTTGTGGTGGATGGAGGTTCATCGGATGGGACCGTTGACGTTTTAAAAGAATATGAGAAGAAGTATCTGGCGGTAGGGAAAAAACTGATTTGGATCAGTGAAAAGGATAACGGAATTTGGGACGCAACAAATAAGGCGACTGATATGTCAAGCGGAGAACTTATCATGTATGCTACGGATGTGTTTTGCAATTTGCATATTATTTCTGAAATAGTAGATGCATTTGAAAAGAATAATATTGATTATTTGCATGGAGGAATGTTGTACCAAAGGGACGGAAAGATAATTCGTCGGTGGAGGGGCAAGCAGGGAAATTGGCGGCTGGGGTGGATGATGGCAAGCCCAACTTTATGTTATACAAGGGAGACTTGGGAGAAACATGGACCTTACATAGAAGAATACCGGGCATCTGCAGACTATGATTTTCAGATTAAACTTTTCAAAGATAAATCCCTTAAATGTAAGGCAATTTGCAATCCGCTGGTCATTTTTTATGCAGGAGGCATAAGCAATGGGAGTATAAAACTAAAGTGGAATGCCATAAAAGAGGGAAATAGGATTTTGCACGATAACAATGTTAGCTTTCCTGCCTTTACCACCTTTTGTAAAATTGTTATAGCAATATTTGCTTACGGTTTAGCATCTCATGAAAGTGTAGAGCTGGAAGAGTGGATGAATTAGAGATTTTCAATAATCTGCACTTATACTGCAATATAGGCAGGGATAGGCAAGTAAGATTTGTAAATTTTCTAGGTGAAATAGAAAATTTGTTGTTTGAGGAGAAAGGAATATGAAGACAGCCCTTATCACCGGCATCACCGGCCAGGATGGTTCCTACCTCTCCGAGCTGTTGCTGGAGAAAGGATATGAGGTCCACGGCGTTGTCCGCCGGGCATCTATTGCCAATACAGCCCGAATCGATCACCTGCTGGCCCAAAATGCAATTACACTACACGACGGCGATCTTACTGATGCATCTTCACTTATCCGTATTATTGGACTTGTCCAACCGGATGAAATTTACAATCTTGCGGCGCAGAGCCACGTTCAGGTATCCTTCGATGTGCCGGAGTACTCCGGCGATGTGGATGCCATAGGCGTTCTGCGCATACTGGATGCCTTTCGCATTCTGGGACTGACAGAGAGAACCAGATTCTATCAGGCATCCACATCAGAGCTTTTTGGAAAAGTGGAAGAGGTTCCCCAGAAAGAAACTACGCCTTTCCATCCGTATAGTCCCTATGCGGTGGCCAAGCAGTACGGCTATTGGATCACTAAGGAGTATCGAGAGGCCTACGGTATGTTTGCAGCAAACGGTATTTTGTTTAACCACGAATCCGAGCGGCGTGGCGAAACGTTTGTTACACGGAAGATTACTTTAGCGGCGGCGAATATTGCGGCAGGAAAACAAGATAGGCTATATCTTGGTAATTTAGATTCCCTGCGAGACTGGGGGTATGCAAAAGACTATGTGGAATGTATGTGGTTGATTTTGCAGCATGATACGCCGGATGATTTTGTTGTCGCAACAGGGGAACAGCATTCCGTTCGGGAGTTTTGCAGTTTGGCATTTCACTATGCAGGAATGGAATTAGAGTGGCAGGGAGCAGGCATTGAGGAAAGAGGCGTTGAGCGGAAAACCGGTAAGGTGCGTGTGGAAGTATCTCCAAAATTTTTCCGTCCAACGGATGTAGTAACACTGCTCGGTGATCCGTCAAAGGCGAAAAAAGAATTAGGGTGGAATCCGCAGAAGACCTCGTTTGAAGAGCTGGTCAAGTTGATGGTAGAAAGCGATTTAAGTCAATTATAGGTGAACATAATCGTACTCATTATCACTTATATGTCATGTATAGTCAGATATTGCCATAAATGGATTAGGAGGTATCTATGCTTGTCGGCAAACGAATTGTTATAACCGGGGGAGCTGGTTTTCTTGGAACACATATTACAAAAATCTTAGCTGAATCTAACGACGTTTTTGTTCCACGGAGCAAAGATTATGATTTAAAGTCATCAGATGCAGTAAAACAAATTTTTACCGATTTCCCCAATACTGATATAGTGATACATGCAGCTGCTGATATCGGGGGTATAGGATATAGCAGCACCCACCCAGCAGATCAGTTTTACAACAACACACTAATAAATTTAAATATCGTTCACCAGTCGTTTAAAGCTGGGATAAAGAAGTTTGTAGGAGTTGGGAGTGTTTGTGAATATCCGGCCGATGCACAAGTGCCATTTAAGGAAGAAAGTTTATGGGATGGCTATCCGGTTATAACGAATGATGCGTATGGGTTGACGAAGCGCATGCTATTGGCACAATGTACAGCATATAATAAGCAACATAATTTTCAGTTCATTCACTTACTGCCCGTAAATTTATACGGACCGGGAGATGATTTTGACACGAACAATTCACATGTTATTCCTGCAATCATAAAAAAAGTCGTCTATGCAATGGACCACGGGGAAGAGGTCGTAGAAATATGGGGAACAGGAAATGAAAGCAGAGAATTTGTGTATGTTGAAGATGCAGCAGAAGCAGTTGTTTTTGCATCGGAGAAATATGAGAAACCTTACCCTGTGAATATTGGTTCAGGAGCCGAAATAATAATAAGAAATCTGGCAAACACAATAGGAAGTATTCTTCAGTTTAAAGGGAATTTCGTATTTCTTAATAATGGGCTCGGCGGGCAGCACCGCCGGTTGCTTGACGTTAGCAAAGCGAAAGAAGAATTTGGGTTTATAGCAAAAACAAGTTTACATGATGGCCTTGTGAAAACAATTGAGTACTACATTGATAATAAGCACAATTTAGGATAGATCTTCGCAAAAGGAAAAAAGTAATGCAGATTGTACTATTATCCGGCGGCTCTGGGAAACGCCTGTGGCCGCTGTCGAACGATGTCCGATCCAAGCAGTTCCTGAAGATAGTCAGGGATGAGCGCGGCGGAGTGGAGTCTATGGTGCAGCGTGTCTACCGCCAGATCATGGCGGCGAAGCTGGGCGCAGAGATAACCATTGCAACCAGCATTACACAAGTGGAATCCATTCGCAATCAACTGGGGGACAGCGTATCCATTATAGTTGAGCCTGCGCGGAGAAATACTTTCCCTGCGATTGCTTTGGCATCCGCCTATCTGTTCTACGAGAAAAAATGCAGCCCGGACGAGACGGTCTTGGTGCTGCCGGTGGATCCGTATGTGGACGACGGCTATTTCCAGACGTTGAGAACCTTGGATGAAGCGGTACAGGCCGACAGGGCGGACATTATACTCATGGGCGTACAGCCCACCTATCCCTCTGAGAAGTACGGCTATATTATTCCGGAGGAACGGGGACGCTTGAGCAGGGTACTCTCTTTCAAGGAAAAACCCGATACTAGGACAGCGCAGGAGTTTATCGCCCGGGGCGGGCTGTGGAACTGCGGCGTATTCGCATTCAGGCTGTCGTATCTTCTGGAAATGATCCATACTACGACTGCGTGCAGTGGATATGCGGACGTGGCGCGTCAGTACACTGCGTTTGAGCGGACAAGCTTTGACTACGCGGTGGTGGAAAAGGCGAGATCGGTAGCAGTCGTCCCATATCGCGGCGAGTGGAAGGATCTGGGTACTTGGAATACCCTCACGGAAGTGATGGATGCAGCGCCGATCGGGGATGTGAAACTGTCGGAGGATTGTGAAAACACCCACGTCATCAACGAGCTGGAAATCCCGGTGGTGGTGATGGGGGCGCGGAATATGGTGATTGCGGCCAGTCCGGACGGTCTCCTTGTAGCGGACAAGGTGCAGAGCTCCTACATAAAGCAGTACGTGGAAAACCGGGATATGCGCCCGATGTATGAGGAGCGTGCGTGGGGCGAGTACAAGGTGCTGGACTTTGCGATGAGCGCGGACGGCATGAAATCTCTCACCAAGCGGAAGAAAATACAGAGGGGCAAGAAAATTGAGTATCAATCGCACAAGAACCGGGCCGAAGTGATTACGGTCATCAGCGGCAAATGCATCATTACGATCAACGACCGGGCCCATGAGGCCTATGCGGGGGATACTTATGCAATTGCGGAAGGGATCCGGCACGGTCTGGAGGCTGTCACGGATACGGAAGTGATCGAGATTCAGGTGGGAAAAGAGCTTATAAGCGACGGGACAGAGCCCTGTGAAAAGGGAAGGGAGATCGATATATGAGGATGTCTGTATTGATTATTATCCCCGCCTATAACGAGCAGGATAACATCCTCCGCACAATACAGGACGTTGAGCAGAATGTCCCTGGTGCAAACTACATTGTTGTTAACGACTGCTCCAGCGATGATACGCGGACGATCCTGCGGGAACAGCAGGTCAATTATTTGGACGTCCCCGTGAATCTCGGCATAGGCGGCGGTGTGCAGACGGGCTACCGCTATGCGCTGGAGCATGGGTACGACATTGCGATTCAATTTGACGGCGACGGCCAGCATGACGCGCGGTACATAAGCGATTTGATTGCGCCAATCAAAAACGGCCAGGCCGATGTGGTGATTGGCTCCCGGTTTATCACCAACGAGGGCTTTCAGTCCTCCGCCATGCGGCGGCTGGGAATCAACTTCCTGAGTACGTTGATTCGCCTGCTCTGCGGGGTCAAGGTCAAGGATGTGACCAGTGGAATGCGTGCGGTCAACCGGAAAATAATGGAAGAATTTTCCGAAAACTACGCGCAGGACTACCCGGAGCCGGAGGCGATTCTGGCCTCCGGCCTGATGGGGGCGCGAATTCAGGAGGTCCCAGTGCAGATGTGGGAGCGGCTGGGCGGGACAAGCTCCATCAATGCTCTGCGGTCTGTGTACTACATGATAAAGGTTTCGACTGCCCTGGTCATGACGCGGCTGACCGTGGGGAGGGGGCAGCGATGATTTCGATAAAATTACAGATCACAATGTTGGTTGCGGTGGGGTTGTACTTTCTGATTGTATTCAGGCTTTTGAAGAAAAAGACGCTGAATTTGAAGTACACACTGCTCTGGCTGGCCTCCGGGATCATCATGTTGGCGCTGGCTGTTTTCCCGCAGATATTGGGATGGTTCGCTGCATTGGTAGGGATATACGAGCCAACCAACGCGCTGTTTGCGTTCATGTTTTTCTGCGTGATTATCATTCTGATGTCCATTACGGCGATTGTGTCCAAGCTGAATGAAAAGAGCAAGCGGCTCATTCAGTCAGTTGCCCTGCTGGAGAAGAGGGTACGGGAGTTGGAGGATGACCGGTCAGAGGAGGTGTAGCAACTTTTTATTTATACATTTCCCCTGTCACTGTGGAAGGCCGCTTCTCAGGCAGTTTTGGAGTTGACCCACAACCTGACCCACACGGGGAAAAAAGCGGACGGAGACAGTGGAGCGGATAGGACGGAAAGCATGATTTTCCCGGAACAAAAAGGCCCGGAAACTGCTGGCCACCAGCGGTTTTCGGGCTCGCTATCACTTGGTAAGGTAAGGATGAGGTCACCAGTTCAAATCTGGTCAGCAGCTCCACAAAAGCCGGCCTTTTCTGCGAAAAGGCCGGCTTTTGTTTTGATTCCGGCACATTTCCGGGCGTTTGAATCTTGGCGCTTTCGCGTTGACCACATAACTAGCCACAGACAGAGAAAAACCGTCCACCGGAGTGATCTCTCCTCCGGTGGACGGTGCATTTTTATCAGTGTAGGGTGTATTCTGTTCTCAGAAATCTGCCGTTTTTGAAGACATCCCAGACTTCTAGGTAGTAGTCCCCGCCTGGGCAAGAGTGCAGCACTTCGGGAACCGCTTCCTCCCGCCATGGCCAGAAGGGCGCGCCGACCATATCGTCCGGCAGGGTCAGATGGATGTGAACCCATGGTGTTCCATCTCCCCACATTCTCGGTGTTCCGCTCTGCATGATCTACTCATCCTCGCCCATGGCGTTGTAGAGACTGTAGAGCATCCGGCGGGTTTCGTACAGATTGCGGATGAAGATGTAATCACCGTCCGGATTGTTAAACCGCCTGACTTCCGCTTTGGGCAGTTCCGGCCGGTCAAACTGGCTCCAGTCGCAGGTGGCGGTGGGCAGGGGACCAACCGGCCCGTTTGCGAAATAGTTTTTGTCGTACCGGCTCACATCTGTGATGGTATAGTTGGTTCCATCGTCGCAGCGGATCACATCGCCTGCCTGGGGAATGTATTGGCTGTCGTCCTGCGGGATGTTGATAGAACCATCTGCATTTTTGTTGAGTGTGGCTTGGTTGGATGTAGGGGCAGTCGATGCTGTTTCATAAGGCTTGTCTGGGTAAGATGGTGACGGTGTTGGTGGCGGCATTATAGGTAATCCCGAAGTCCACCGCCTGTCCAATATCCCGGAGTTTGACATAGTTGTTGCCGCCTATCTCGTAGGCTTCCAGATTGATGCGTTGCTCGTTGACGTAGAACCGCTGGGGTTGGCCACGAGGCTCGCCGCCGCTTGGGTCGCGGGATCGCTGACGGCGATCCCCGCCAGGATGCCCGCCGTTACCAGGGCGATTTCTTTTCTTCTGCTCATGATCGTTCCTCCTGTTGTGTGGTTTTGGTTTCTGCAAACACTACAATATCGAAGAACATGCCACGAGTCCAGCGAAGTATTTGCGGATTTATGGAGAAGAAAAGCACTCCAAACGAAGCGGTTTACACAATTTCCTGACACTCCAGAGGAGACTCCGCACCAGCTACAGACAAAGAAAGACATCCACCGGAGTGATTCCTCCTCCGATGGACAGTGCATCAGCTTGCCTTGGGTGCAGTCTTTATCTGGTCTTTTACGGCAGCAATCTCAGCTTTCATTTCAACAATCATTTCTGCCAGCAAGGTTTCGCACTCTGCCTCGCTGTGGGCATAGACATTTCTGGCGTGTTTTTTGCCACCTGGCCATATAGGAGAGTATCGGCCTTCCCATAGGTGGTCGATGATCTGCGAGATGCATCCGGTACCTGGTTTGCGCCGCTGGCCTTTGTGGGCTTGAAACGTGCTGGGAGAGGGCTTCTGCGGTGCTGTTACGGCCTCCTCTTGGGGCTCGGCTCTACCGATACCCTGGTCGATTTTTACCGCTGCTGTGCGGCGCATTTCATCGGTGACGTGGGCGTATACATTCAGCGTGGTGCTGCTGGAGACGTGACCGATGATGGTGGAGAGTATTTTGACATCCATGCCATGTTCCAGACATGTGGTGCAAAATACATGTCTCAGATCGTGGAATCGAATCTTTTTACACTCAGCTCGCTCCAGAACGATCTGCAGCCGTTTTCGGAGGGCGGCGGGATCTCGGGGAGAATCTTCGCTGACTGGGGAGGGGAACATCCAGCGAGAGACGATCGTTTTCTCATATGCTTTGAGGACGTTTAGGACAGGGGCAGGAAGGATTACACTGCGATTACCCGCTTTTGTTTTAGGCGGTGAGATCACCAGTTCTCCCTTGACCCGGTGGACCTGCCGTTCTATCCGGAGTTCGCCGGTGCGAAGGTTCAGGTCGCGCCATTGCAGGGCGCAGATTTCACCCAGACGCAGTCCGGTGGAGAGTTCCAGCAGGAGGAGTTCATAACAGTCCATCATCTCATCGAACTGTTTCTGACTGAACGCGAAGCCGAGGGGGAGCGCGTTAAACTCCGCCTGCTGCCGCTGGCGTAACTCTGCGTACTCATTCATAATCATATCTCTCCCTTCCGCTGCAAGGCGCTGGGCTTCTCTCCAGAGACGGGATAGATGGCCTTACAGCGGTGAGTTCTCTCTCAGATCAGCGGCGTTGAGACATTCCTTGACCCTGGCGTAGTAAATGCGCAGGAATTTATTCTGGGTGGCGGTCATGTAGACAAAGTAGGGCTTGCCCTCGGAGCGTTTCTTGTCCAGGAACTGGTAGACGGGCTCGTCAGCGGGGGCCTTGCGCAGATAGGTGCAGACGATCTGGTACAAGGTCTTGCGCAGATGGGGAGAGCCGCGTTTGGTGGTTGGATTGCTCTTGGAGATGTGCTTGCCGGAGTCATCCACGGCTGGATCAACACCGGCGAAAGCGGAGATAGAGCTGCGCTGGGGAAAGCGGCGCACATCGCCAATCTCCGCAATCAGCTGAGGAGCGGTTTTCTCACCCACACCGTACATGGCCCGGACGGTCTCATACTCCGGGAGCTGCCGGGCAAGCCTGTCCATCTCAGCGCGGAGAACGGCCAGCGTGGACTTGACTGAGGCCAGTTCTTTCGCTGCGGTGGTGATGAGCAGCTTGGCATTGCTGTTCCTGGGTAAGGTGGTGATATGACCTGCGCTGTCCGTATACAGCTCCGCCGCTTTCTGTGGGCTGAAATGATAGCCCTCCCGTTTGCACCACTTGCGGTAGCGCTCGGTGAACGCGGCTTCGCTGGCCAGATTGATACACTCGCAGTGCCAGAAGGTCATGAGAAAATCGACCCATTTCACACTTCCGTCTGTCCGTTCCGGGCTGGAAAACAGTTCGTTCACCCCCGGAAACACCTTGTCAGTGAGAGAAATGAGGTTGTTCGTCAGCGCCGCCACGTTCTTCATGTAAAGATTGTACTGGCGGGAACACAACTTCAGTTGTTCTCTGATTGCTTCCATGGGAGTATATTCCCGCAAGTTTACCCGGTTGTCAAGAGCGTATTTGGCAATCTTCATGGCATCCGCTTTGTCCGTCTTGACCTTACGGATGGAACCGCCGCCGCTCTGCTTGATGAACAGCGGATTCATCACGGTCACGCGGATCCCGTATTCATGCAACGCCGCCGCCACCGGCTTATGATACCGGCCTGTGACCTCCATGACCACCCTGGTATCCTCTCCCAGTGCAAGGATAGCAAGCGCCATCTGCTCAAGACCAACCTCGGTATGCAGATACTCTTTTGGCCGAAGAGCAACTTCACCCATTGGCCGCAGGACCGCCATCATGCTCTTCCTTTTTGATACGTCAATTCCTACTGCGTTCATGGTTTCCTCCTGTGTGATTGGATATGGCGTCCGCCTCTTTTTCTCGCCGCTTGTTCAATCTCCTGGTTGACTCGAGCGCACCGGAGTGGCTCTACCTGCGCAAATCGAATGCTGCGAATGAGAGAGACGGCTGACGGACTCCGTTGCGGGCGGGTTGGCCCAAGGTGACGCGCGTCAGGCCATTTGCTCCCCCATTCTACAGCTTCAGCTTTGAGACGACAAAAGACACGGCTGGCTGCCGTGCCTTATACCGTAATCTATATTGTAGGAGGTGACGCAGATTTTAGATCTGTGTGTGCCGCAACCGAAGTGGGAACTGTACACGGCAGATGATCTGTGGCGGGAGGATCAAAAGGGCACCAGAGTTTACGAGAGAGATATGGCAAGGGCTAAGAACTATCTAATAACCCTGATAAGGATTTGAATTGCATGATTTGGAGCAACTGTAGAGTAGATGGAGTCCCTGGGGCACAGATATAATATTTTATAAGAGTATCGTAAAACGACGAGTTGCTGAGAGAACTTGTTCCATGTATCGTCTCTAATGGTGCAGCAGGTGTGTACGATAACCGGCATCGTCTATATGGCTACCCAAAACTCGGCATATTCATCTTCGGTCAAGCGTGTTTTGATTACCCTATGGCGGTAGGGCGTGTTGTATCTTTTTATGGCTATGAACCTCCTTTCACTCTCCGCAAAAGCGGCGCAAGCTGCAAAAGGCGTGCCTACAATGTTTATATTCTTGGCTCGCCGAAAGGCATGCCTATACGGACCGGTAAAAAGCCGGACGCGCTTGAGGCGCGTCCGGCTTTTTCATGGACGGCATCCACTGAGCTGCTTCGGCTATAGCAGCATATCCAGCACTGTCAGCGCCGTGACTGCCTCCACCACGGGGACCGCCCGGGGAACGATGCAGGGATCGTGCCGCCCGTGGATGACCAGACTGGCATCCTCCCCGGCGGCCAAATCCACTGTGTCCTGGGGGCTGGAGATAGAGGCGGTGGGCTTGACGGCCACATTGACAACCAGGGGCGCGCCGCTGGTGATGCCCCCCAGCACTCCTCCGGCATGGTTGGCGCGGATGGTCACCCGTCCCCCCTCCATGCGAAAGGGGTCGTTGTGGGCGCTGCCCCGCATGGCGGCCGCGTCGAAGCCTGTTCCGAAGGACACGCCCCGCACGGCGGGGATGCCAAACAGCGCCGCCGCCAGCCGGTTCTCCACCCCGTCGAACATGGGCTCCCCCACCCCCGCCGGCAAGCCCAGGGCAAAGCACCGGATCACGCCGCCCACCGAGTCGCAGTCCATCCGAGCCCGCTCAATGGCCTGCCGCATTTTGACGCCAGCCTCGCTGTAGAAGACCGGGAAGGGGCGGTGTAGCAGGGCCGTCAGCTCCGTCTCGCTCACGTCCGCCATATCCGGCGGCACGTCGTATACATTTTCGATCTGCGCGATATGGGCGGCAATAGTGACGCCCCTCTGCTCCAGCAGTTGTAATGCAAAAGCGCCTGCGAAGCATAGGGGGGCCGTCAGACGTCCAGAGAACTGCCCGCCCCCCCGAATGTCGTAATTTTCGCCATATTTTATAAGAGCGGTGTAATCGGCGTGGGAGGGCCGGGGGGTGCGCTTGAGGCCGCTGTAGTCCCGGCTGTGCTGGTCGCCGTTGCGGATGACCATAGACACCGGCGCGCCGCAGGTGCGGCCCTCCACCAGACCGGATAGGATCTCCGGCTCGTCGCTCTCCTGCCGCGGGGTGGACCAGGCGTTTCGCCCCGGAGCCCGGCGGGCCATGAAGGCCGCTGTGCGCTCCATATCCGGCGCAAAGCCGGCGGGCAGGCCGTCGATGATGCAGCCAATGGCCGGGGCGTGGGACTGACCGAACACGGTCACCCGCAGTTTAGTCCCCAGTGTGTTCATGAAAAACGCCTCCTAACATACGATAATGGTCCCAGAAATTGGGGTAGGATTTGGCCACACACTCCGAGCCCAGGAGAGTCACCGGCTCCCGGCAGCGGGTGGCGGCGATGGCCGCCATCATGGCGATGCGGTGGTCGTTGCAGCAGTCCACAGTACAGCCCCCCGCCAGGGCGGCCCGACCGCGGACCTGGAGAAAGTCCGGCCCCTCCTCCACCTCCGCCCCCATGGCGTTCAGTGCGGCGGTGACGGAGGCGAGGCGGTCGCTCTCCTTGAGACGCAGGCGGGCGGCGTTGACGAGAGATGTGGCATGACCCGCCCGCAGGGCCGCTATGACCGCCAGAGGCGGCACAAGGTCCGGGTAATCGGCCACGTCGAGGGTTACATCCCCGGGGTGCTCCATGCTGACGCGGAAGGCCATGATCCGGCGGTCTCCCTGGGTGGATGGCTCCAGGGAAAACCGGGTTCGGACCGGGTTCCCCAGGTCCCGGGCGGCGAGCCAGAAGGCCGCCTGAGACCAGTCTCCCTCCACCTCGACCACCGCCGGGGCATAGCGCTGGGGACCGGGGATGTGGAACCGTTCCCCCTCCTGTTCCACACGGATGCCGAACTTCGCCAGGACCGCCAGGGACATGTCCACATAGCCCCGGCTCTCCAGGGGAGAGGTCAGGAGGATGTCAGAATCCCCCTCCAGCAGGGGGAGGGCGTACAGCAGACCGGTAACAAACTGACTGGACACGTCCCCCGGCAGGCGGTACGTCCCCGGCGCCAGCCGGCCCTCCACCGTAAGGACGCCGTCCCTCTGCCCATACCGGATGCCCCTCTCGTCAAATATATCGAAATAGGGTTTCTGAGGCCGATCCATAAGCCGTCCCCGCCCAGTAAACACCCCGCCGCCCCGGAGGGCCAGGGCCAGGGGAATCAAAAATCGCAGGGTGGAGCCAGATTCCCCGCAGTCTAATTCTGGCAGGGATCGACTTTTTGTATTCAATTCCGCCATGCACCGCCGGGTGGCCCAGATGTCCTGGGAGTCCGCCTGATTGCGGACCTCGCTCCCCTCCCCCGCCAGAGCGGCTGCGATAAGATAGCGGT
Source organism: uncultured Oscillospiraceae bacterium (assembly GCA_910584045.1). Classification (GTDB taxonomy): domain Bacteria; phylum Bacillota; class Clostridia; order Oscillospirales; family Oscillospiraceae; genus Pelethomonas. The sequence goes on from CAJTYO010000002.1 coordinate 32,938, forward strand.
GGGCCTGGGATTTGCTGGGGGGTGGGGCGACGTCGCCGGACAGAACGCCGGGTGTGATGGTCAGGTTCATAGGGCGGCCTCCGTGAAGGAGCGCAGGCCCTCCATATCCAGACGCACGGTCTTTGCCCGGCCGATTTCCTCCAGTACCACCACATCGATGTTGCCGCCATCCCGCTTTTTATCGGCGGTGGCGGCGGCGAAGAGCTGCCCGGCGGTGTAGGGGCACTCCACCGGCAGACCCAGGCGGCGGCAGGCGCTTTGGACTTCCTGGAGGGTCCCGGCGGGGCTGTGGCCCAGGCGGACTGCCGCCCGGCTGGCCAGCACCATGCCCATGGCCACTGCGTGTCCATGGGTGACGGCAAAGCCGCTGACCTTTTCAATGGCGTGGCCCAGGGTGTGGCCGAAATTCAGGAGTTTGCGCCTGCCGTGCTCCTTCTCGTCCTCTCCCACCACGGCGGCCTTGATCTCCACGTTCCGGCGGACAACCTGATCGATGCGGGCGTGGATATCCTCGCTCATCAGGAAGCGATAGAAATCCCTGTCGGCGATGAGGCCGTGCTTGAGAGTCTCCGCCGCACCGTCGGCGAAGGCCTCCTCCGGCAGGGTGCGGAAGGTGTCCGTGTCGCAGACCACCAGCCGGGGCTGGTGAAAAGCCCCCGCCAGGTTTTTCCCGGCGGCCAGGTCGATGGCGGTCTTGCCGCCCACAGAGGAGTCCGAGGCGGCCAGGAAGGTGGTGGGGATCTGGATATAGTCGATACCCCGCTGGTAGGCGGCGGCGGCAAAGCCCGCCATATCCCCTGTCACGCCGCCCCCCAGGGCGGCCGCCAGATCGGACCGCGTAAGCTGGTTTCGGGCAAAAAACTCCAGAATTTCACCGAAGACGGGGAGATTTTTGCTCTGTTCCCCGGCAGGAAAGACATGGAGGCGGACGGTGAAGCCCGCGTTCTGGAGGGAGCGGCATACCCGGGCGGCGTAGAGGGGTTCCACGTTGGAATCGGTGACGACGGCGCAGGTGCGGGACCCGGTCACCCCGGCCGCCAGCGCGCCGGTTTCATCCAGCAGGCCGGGGCCGATGTGGACGGGGTAGGAGGCGGAGGCGGTATTGACCGTTACAGTTTCCATATAAATCACTTCCTAATTCATTAGTGTACACACAAAAATCCAACTGCCGGGCCCAGGAAGATCGCCAGATAGATCAGCGTGATCCAGGGCTGGTAGTCAATGTAAAATTCCCGAAAGGTCAGGCTCCACGGGTGCTTGACCAGCACCCAGCCGAAGAGATCGAACACAACGCATATTCCAGCCCAGACCGCGCCCGTCGTCAGGGCCTCTCCCAGGGAGGGGACCGCCAGTCCCCGCATATACAGCCAGCCGAACAGGGAGAAGAGCAGACTGTTGTAAAGCGGGTGCCAGGGCTTGGTTCTCTCATAGCCCTCCCCCATGCCGTGGGCGTCCATGGGGCTCATTTTCAAGACGTAGATATTGAAAACCGTGTGCAGTATGCCCACACAGGTGACGAGAAGATAGGCGCTCCAAAACCAGAGCATGGACATGGCGAAATTCTGCATATACACACCACCTCTCAGCAGTCTTTATCGATGGCTTCCTTGATCTCCCGGGCGCGGCGGAGCATGTGCAGCAGGTTCTCACGGTCCCCCCGGCGGATGACGTAAGCAAAGGCCGCCAGCTCCTCCACCAGGGTGTCTATCTCCCGGACCAGGGCGTCCTGATTCTCCAGAAACAGCTCCGTCCACATGGTCTCGTTGAGCTTGGCCACCCGTGTCATATCCTTGAAGCTGCCGGCGGAGAAGCCCTCAAAGTTGGGGGCCGACGGGCTGCCTACGTAGGCGCAGCTCACCACGTGGGCCAGCTGGGAGGTGTAGGCGATGATGTGGTCGTGCTCCCGGGGAGTGGAGAGCTGAAGATGACCGAAGCCCAGCTGACGGGCCAGCTCCCATATGCCGTCCACGCAGGTCTGGGGCGTACCCGGAAAGGGGGTCAGAATCAGGGAGGCCCCTTGAAACAGTCCTGCAAAGGCGTTGGCGTAGCCGGAACGCTCAATGCCCGCCATGGGATGCCCCCCCACAAAATAGAAGCCCGCGTCCCGCACCACGTCCTCCAGCGGGCCGCAGATCACGCCCTTCACGCCGCCGCAGTCCATGACGGTCCCGCCTCGGCGGAAGTGGTCCCGGTGGGCGGTGACGTACTCCACCACCGCCTGGGGGTACAGCGCCGCGATCACCAGCTCGCACTCCGCCAGACGATCCGCCGTCAGGGCGGCGGATACAACGCCCTCGTCCAGGGCCCGGCTGAGGACCGCGCCGTCCGCGTCATAACCTAGGAGGGTGCAGTCCGTATATTGGCGGATGGCCTTGGCCATGCTGCCGCCGATGAGGCCCAGACCGGCCACGCCGATTGTCTTAAACATAGATCGATCACCCCTGTTCCCAGTATTCCCGGGCCGCTGCCCGGCAGGCAGAAGTATACCACACTTTTCCCCGTTTGTGGAGGCGGATAGGGCGGTGCTCTCAAATTTTATCATTTTCTCCAAAATCTGGTTGCATGTTCCCCGTAAGATGTGGTATTGTAAGGAATAGAATGCGGATGCAGCGCACGTGATAGAAAGAAATGGGGGACGTTTGTGGCAAAGGGATACCAGAATTACCGGGGCCGGGGCTCTGCGGGAGCGCGGGCGGCCATTGTCCTGCTGGTTTTAGTATTGATCCTCGCCTGCGCCTTTATGTTCGCGCAGCAAAATGTTTCTTACGCTGACGACGGCAGAATCTTTTTGGAGCTGCCCTACTTCGGGCGGGTCTATCTGCCGGCTCCGCCGCCTCCGGCGGAACCGGAGCCCGAGGAGGAGGAGCCCGTCCTGCCCCCCGTCCAGCTGGTTATCGACGAACCGGAGCCCGAACCTGAACCCGAGCCTGAGCCCGAGCCTGTGGACCTCTTCGGCGAGCACCATCTGGCGGAGCTCTCCGCTCTGCCGCCGGGTGGGGAGGAGCTGGCGGCACTGTTGTCGGAGCGGGGGGCCAGCGGCTTCGTCTACCCCGTCCGGGACAATACGGGCCGGGTGTTCTGGGCCTCCGAGAGCGCTCAGAAGAAGGCTGTCAACGCAGATGCGGCCGCTACGGAGCTCCTGAAGAGTCTGTGCGGAACGGAGGGGATGCTGGCGGTGGCGCGGTTTAACGTGCTCCACGACAGCTACTACGCCTTTGCCAACATGAAGGATGCGGCCATCTGTCAGACCAAGGGCTACGTCTGGTATGACAACCACTCCCTGCACTGGCTGGAGCCAGATAAGGAGCTGGCGCGGCGGTATGTGACAGGCTTGGCGGTGGAGTGCGCCCAGCTGGGCTTTGACGAGCTGCTGCTGGAGGAGCTGTGTTACCCCACCCGGGGGAACCTCTATAAGATCAGCTATGACAACAACACGTTGGGAAAGACCGAGGCGCTGGCGCTGCTGCTGACGGAGATCCGGGCGGCGCTGGAGCCCTACGGTACGAAGGTATCCCTGCTGCTGACGGCGGAGGACGTGCTGGCGGGGAGCAACGAGGAGTCCGGCGTAGACCTGGCGGCCCTGCTGCCCTTGGCGGACGGCGTGTATGTCCAGACCGCCGACCCGGAGGCCGTCCGGGCGGCTTTGACGGCCCCGGAGGGAGCGGAAAAATGGCCGGAGCTGGTGCTCCTCACGGCGGAGCCGGGGGACGCGGACAACTGGTGCATCCCGGCGGTGTGAGATACGGCCGGCAGACAAAGGCTCATATAAGGCGAAGGGCCCGGGCTTCCGCAAGTCCGGGCCCGTTTGCTTTGCGGTGCCAGCGGCTTTATTACTTGCAATCTTTGCCTGCTTTTATGTCTGCCCGCTGACCGGAATATTCTGTGTCAGGTCTATTGCTCCGGGGCTTTTCACGCGGCGGTTTTGACCCGGGCGGCGAGGCCGTCTTTTTTTCCCAATATTTCCCTCCAAAGGGCGGATAGACACTTCTGACAAAACCCAGGCCGCGGGATTTGCGATTCTGTATAATTTTGCCGAATTGCGGAAATGTTAGCAAAATTGCTGGTATTGCCCTGGGGATTGTGCTATACTATTCAATACCCGTGTTATCGTTCGATCCGGTCCTGCGCCCCGTATTTTTTGCGGCCGGGGAGGGCGGTAACAGGCAGAAAATGGATGCCAAAAATCATATCGGTAGAAAAGGGGTGAGAGAATGTCACTGGAAGCCATAACCAAGATCCGCTCCGTGGAGGAGGGCATGGACCAGGCCAGAGCTGACGCCAGATCCCGCGCCCAGAAACTGACCGCCGAAGCCGAGCGGGAGGGGCGCGCCCTGCTGCAAAAGGGCCGGGAGGAGGCAGCCAAGGCCGCCGCCGCCGAGATGGAAAAGGCGGAGGCCGCCGCCGCCAAGCGGCGGGAGGAAATCCTGGCCCAGGCGGAGCGGGATTGCGCGGCTCTGAAAAAGGAGGCCGGCTCGCGCATGGACAAAGCGACGCAGGCAATCTTAGGAAGGGTGGTAGGAAACTAAAATGGCGATTGTCAAAATGAAACGGGTCCGGCTCATCGCCCTTGCCAAGGACAGGGATGCGCTGCTGTCGGAGCTGCTTCATGTAGGCTGCGTGGAAATCCGCGAGCCGGGCGAGGCCGGTGAAGACTGCGAGACCCTGCTGCACCGGGACACCTCACTGCTGGCGGACGCCAAGGACGGCCTGACTCAGCTGCAGCAGGCCGTTGAGGCGCTGGGAAAGTACGCCCCCCAGAAGAAGGGGCTCTTCACCCCCCGGCCCAAGATGGGGGAGGCGGAGCTGCTGGACGAGGGGAAGCGCCGCGCCGCACTGGAAAAGGCTGCTGCCATCAACGGCCACGCCAAGGCCATCGGACAGCTCAGCGCCCGGGAAACCCGGGTACAGGCGGACCGGCTGGCCCTGGAGCCTTGGAGCGCCTGCGACGTACCCCTGGAGGTAAAGGGGACGGCAAAGTCCGCCATGCTGCTGGGCACCGTGCCCGCGACGGCGGATTTTTCCACGCTGGCCGGCGCACTGGACGAGGCTGTTGGCGCGGCGGACATACGGGAGCTCTCCGCAGACCGGGAGCAGCGTTACCTGGAGGTCATTGTTCACACCGACTGCCGCCAGCAGGCGCTGGATGCGCTGAGGAGCTTTGGCTTCAGTTTTGCGCAGCTCAGGGACCTGACCGGTACCGTGTCGGACAACATTCGCGCCCTGGGCCGGGAGCTGGACGAAATCTCCGCCCAGCGGGAAAAGGAGATCGAGGCCATTCGCCGGATGGGTCCCAGCATGGACGAGCTGAAAACCGGCCTGGACCGGATGGAACAGGTCATCGCCACGGAGAGCGTCAAGGAACGGCTGCTCACCGGCGGGTCCATCCTCTATCTGGAGGGCTGGGCCTCCGTGCCGGAGATTCCGGCGCTGGAGAAGGCCCTGGCCAAGTTCGACTGCGCCTATGAGCTGACCGAGCCGGAGAAGGAGGAATATCCTCAGGTTCCGGTGGAGCTGCGCAACGGCAAGCTGGTCCGGCCCATGAACATGGTCACGGATATGTACTCCCTGCCGGCCTATGGCTCCGTGGACCCCAACCCGCTGATGGCCCCCTTCTTCATTGTGTTCTATGGCATGATGATGGCGGATATGGGCTATGGGATCATCATGATGCTCCTGTCGGCGGTCATTCTCATCAAGGCGAAACCCAACGGCGCAACTATGCGCTATATGATTCCCCTGATAGGGCTGTGCGGTATCAGTACGTTTATCTGGGGCCTCCTCACCGGCGGCTTCTTCGGTGATCTGATTCCCCAGATGCGGGGCATCATCACCGGGGTGGACCCGGAGAGCGTGCCTCTGTGGTCGCTGTTCTCCCCGCTGGACGACGCGCTGGCCGTGCTGGTCGGCTCACTGGTACTGGGCGTGATTCAGATCTTCACCGGCATGATCATCAGCATGTATAAGCAGATCAAGCGGGGCGAGACCATGGCAGCCCTCTGCAGTGAGGGCGCGTGGTTCGCGGTGTTCATTCTGGCGGGCGCCGGCTATGCTGCGGGCAAGCTGACCTGGGGGCTGATCGCAGGACTGGTGGTGCTGCTGCTGACCCAGGGCTACGGCAAGCAGGGGCTGGGCAAGATCACCGGCGTTTTCGGCGCCCTGTACAACGGTATTACCGGATATTTCAGCGACATTATGTCCTACTCCCGCCTGATGGCTCTGATGCTGGCCGGCGCGGTGGTGGCCCAGGTGTTCAACAAGCTGGGCGCGATCACCGGCAACGTGGTCACCTTCTTCATCATCGCTATGATCGGCAACACGCTGAACTTTGCGCTGAACATCCTGGGCTGCTTTGTCCACGATATGCGTTTGCAGTGCCTGGAGTTCTTCGGACGGTTCTATGAGGACGGCGGCAAGCCCTTCCGTCCCTTGAATATCAACACAAAATATGTAGACGTCGAGAAATAATTAAGGAGGAAATCAATCATGAGTTTTCTGGAATCTTTTGGCGGCCTGGCGCTGGCTCTGCTGGGCTCCGGCCTGGCCGTCGGTCTGAGCTGCGTCGGCTCTGCGAAGGGCACCGGCATCGCCGGCGAGGCTGGTACCGGCCTTCTGTGCGAGGACCCCAGCAAGTCCGGTAAGGTCATGGTCCTGCAGCTGCTCCCCGGTACCCAGGGCCTGTACGGCATGGTCGTCTGGTTCTTCGCCCTCATCCGCATGAACTTCATGGGCAACGCCGCCGCCGTGGCCGGCTCCATGACCGTGCAGCAGGGTCTGGCCTTCTTTGCCGCCTGTATGCCCATGGCCATCGGCGGTCTGCTGTCCGCCATTGCCCAGGGCCGCGTGGCCGCCGGTTCCATTAACATCCTGGCCAAGAAGCCCGACGACTGGTCCAAGGGCCTGATCCTCTGCGGTATCGTCGAGTTCTACGCCATTCTGTCTCTGCTGGCCTCCATGCTGATGCTGCTCCAGCTCTGATTATCCCACTGAGAAAAGGGGATTCGATATGAACGGAATTGAAAAGATCACCGCCCGCATCGAAGCCGACGCCAAGGCGGAGGTGGCCGGCATCCTCCGGGAGGCGGAGGAGAAGGCTGCCGCCATCCGCGAGCAGTACAAGACCCAGGCCCAGGCGGAGGCCAAGGCCGCCGCCGAAGAAGGTAAGGCCGCCGCCAAGCGCCAGGCTGAGCGCCTGGAGAGCGCGGCCCAGACGGACGCGAAGAAGCGTCTGCTGGAGGCCAAGCAGGACGGCCTGGACGAGGCCTTCAGCCGCGCCCAGAAGAAGCTGCTGGGTCTGGGAGACGGGGAGTACGCCGATCTGCTGGCCCGCATCGCGGCCCAGGCGGCCCGGTCGGGGCAGGAGGAGATCGTGCTCAACGACAAAGACCGCAAGCGGGTGGGTTCCCAGGTGGTGGATAAGGCCAACGCCCTGCTGACCGCGTCCGGCCGGACGGGGAAGGCGGCGCTGAAGCTGTCCAAGGAGACCCGGGATATGGCCGGCGGCCTGACCCTGCGGGACGGGAATGTGGAGGTTAACTGCGCCTTCGAGACCCAGCTGCGGGTGCTGCGGGAGGAGATGGCGGCCCAGGTGGCCGGGATTCTCTTCTCTTAACGCAAAGCCAATCCATTGAATGCAACTGCAAGAAAGGAGGATGGCTTTGGCAAAGAAATTGAAAGACACCGACTATCTGTTCATCTCCACCTACCTGCACAGCCGGGAGCGGGACCTGCTGACCAACGCGCGCATGGAGCGCATGATTGATGCTCCCACGGCGGAGGAGGCGGCCAAGGTGCTCGTTGAGATCGGCTATGACGAGTTTGACGCCTCCAGCCAACGGGAGCTGGGCGCGGTGTTGGCCAGGGAGCAGGAGAAGCTGTTCCAGGACCTGTACCGCTTCGTGCCCGACAAGGCGGTGGTGGATGTGTTCAAGGTCAAATACGATTACCACAATCTGAAAGCGCTGCTGAAGGCCCGGGCCACCGGCGCGGACGCCGGGCGGCTGCTGCTGGACGCGGGGCGTGTGCCGGCGGAGGATATGCGCCGGGCGGTGATGGAGGGAGACTACGGCTCTCTCCCCGAGGCGCTGCGGCAGGCCGCCGGCGAGGCGGGCGAGGTGCTCAGCACCACCGGCGACCCCCAGCTGTCGGACTTCATACTGGATCGGGCCTACTACGCGGAGATGCTCTCGGCGGCGCGGGCCACGGGCAGCGGCTTTCTGACCCGCTATGTGCAGGCGTCTATCGACGCGGCCAATCTGCGGGGCGCGGTGCGGACCCTTCGGATGAAGAAGGGGGCCGACATGCTTCGCCGGGTGCTGGTGGAGGGCGGAACGATCCGTGCCGACAGCGTCCAGGCGGCGGCGCTAAACGGCTCTCTGGAGGATCTGTACCGGCCCACCAATCTGCGGCAGGCGGCGGAGCTTGGCATGGCGGCAGCCGGCGGCGGCAGCCTGACACCCTTTGAGAAGGCGTGCGACGACGCGGTGACGGCCGTGGCGGCCGGCGCGAAGAGCGTACCCTTCGGCGTGGAAGCGGTGGTGAGCTTCCTGGCGGCCAAGGAAATCGAATTTACGGCGGTGCGTATCATTATGTCCGGCCGCATGGCGGGCATCAAGGGCGACATCATCCGGGAAAGGCTGCGTGAGGCGTATGTATAAGATCGCGGTACTGGGCGACCAGGACAGCGTGCTGGGCTTCAAGGCGCTGGGACTTGACATCTTCCCCGTAGAGGGGACGGATGAGGCCCGCCACGCCCTGCACAAGCTGGCAAAAGAGGAATACGCCATCATCTATATCACCGAGCAGCTGGCCGCTGTCCTACAGGCGGACATCAACAAGTACAAGACGTCCGTCACGCCGGCGGTGATCCTGATCCCCGGGAAGGCGGGGAGCCTGGGACTGGGCGCTCAAGCGCTTCAGAGCGCCATTGAGCGTGCCGTGGGCGCGGATATTGGCTGAGACAAACCGCCTGCAAAAGTTTGTATTCTTGTAAATTTTCCCGTTTTTTCTGTATTCAGTTGTCAAGGTGCTCTTCGTGCGATCTTCGTATTTACCCGCCGCACACGGCCTAGCGCTGGGCCTGGTTGTACTTTCTTTCGGAATGGCTACCGCGGTGGTTAGTACTCCCTACCATATAGGGGTGGAAACGGAGCAAAGTTGCACGCAGACGTGCAACCTCTGTAGAATGTTCACAGAATGTTTATATTTACACTCTGACCGTTGGTTTGAGCGGGCGGAGCGCTGGCGAAGAGCCCGGGATAATGAAAAGAAAAAATTTCCCATGCCGCGCGGAGCGCGGCAGACGCAATAGCCTTTAATTTTGAAAAGGAAGGCAGTGAAGGAATGAGTCAAGGAAAAATCATCAAGGTCTCCGGCCCTCTGGTGGTAGCCGACGGCCTCTCCGACGCCAACATGGCCGACGTGGTCCGGGTGGGCGAGCAGCGCCTGATCGGTGAAATTCTGAATATGACCGGCGACCAGGCTTCCATCCAGGTCTATGAGGAGACCTCAGGCCTGGGCCCCGGCGCGGCTGTGGTCTCCACCGGCGCGCCCCTGAGCGTGGAGCTCGGGCCCGGCATCATCGAGAACATCTATGACGGCATCCAGCGCCCGCTGGAGGAGATCGTCAAGCAGACCGGCTCCAACAACCTGGCCCGCGGTGTGGAGGTCTCCGCGATCTCCCGCACTAAGAAGTGGGCCTATACCCCCGTGGCCAAGACGGGCGACAAGGTCGTCGCCGGCGACGTGCTGGGCACCGTCCCCGAGACGGAGGTTGTGCTCCACAAGGTCATGGTTCCCAACGGCGTATCCGGTACGGTGGAGTGGGTCATTAAGGCCGGCAGCTACACCGTGGACGAGGTCGTCGCCAAGGTCAAGACCGACAAGGGTGAGGTCAAGGAGCTGACCATGACCCAGAAGTGGCCCGTCCGTGTGGGCCGTCCCTACAAGCAGAAGTATAACCCGGTGGCCCCCCTCCAGTCCGGCCAGCGGATTATCGACACCATGTTCCCCATCGCTAAGGGCGGCACCGCCGCCGTGCCCGGCCCCTTCGGCTCCGGCAAGACCGTGGTTCAGCACCAGCTGGCCAAGTGGTCTGACGTGGACATCGTCATCTACGTGGGCTGCGGCGAGCGCGGCAACGAGATGACCGACGTTCTGCGGGAGTTCCCCGAGCTGCAGGACCCCCGGACCGGCGAGTCCCTGATGAAGCGGACCGTGCTGATTGCCAACACCTCCGATATGCCCGTGGCTGCCCGTGAAGCATCCGTATATACCGGCATCACCATCGCGGAGTACTTCCGCGACATGGGCTATGCTGTGGCTGTTATCGCCGACTCCACCTCCCGCTGGGCTGAGGCTCTGCGCGAGATGAGCGGTCGTCTGGAGGAGATGCCCGGCGAGGAAGGCTACCCCGCCTATCTGGCATCCCGTCTGGCCCAGTTCTATGAGCGGGCCGGTGTGGTGCAGTGCATGGGCAGCGAGGACCGGGTGGGTTCTCTGACCGCTGTGGGCGCCGTGTCGCCTCCGGGCGGCGACCTGTCCGAGCCTGTTTCTCAGGGCACCATGCGTATCGTCAAGGTGTTCTGGTCTCTGGACGCCTCCCTGGCCTACCGCCGCCACTTCCCCGCCATCAACTGGCTGAACTCCTACTCCCTGTATCTGGACACCCTGAAGCCCTGGTTTGACGAGCACTTCGGCCCCGCCTTCATGGAGAACCGGAACAAGGCTATGAGCCTGCTCCAGGAGGAGGATAACCTCAACGAGATTGTCCAGCTGGTCGGTAAGGATTCCCTGTCCCCCAATGATCAGCTGACCTTGGAGACTGCCAAGATGGTCCGCGAGGACTTTTTGCAGCAAAACGCTTTCATGGACGTGGACAGCTACTCCAGCCACGACCGGCAGATGCGGATGCTGGCCATGATTCTGGACTTCGACAAACTGGCCCGGGACGCTATCGGCAAGGGTGCGCCTCTGGCCCCCATGCTGGACATCCCCGCCAAGGAGAAGATCGGCCGCGCCAAGTTCGTGGAGGCCGACAAGTATGTGGCCGAGTACGCCGCCATCAGCGAGGAGATGGAGCGGGAGATCGCCGAGATCGTAGAGAAAGCGGGTGCTGACGTATGATGAAGGAATACCGTACCATACACGAAATCTCCGGACCTCTGATGGTGGTGGAGAAGGTGGAGGGCGTCACCTACGACGAGCTGGCCGAAATCGAGCTGACCGACGGCAGCGTCCGGCGCTGCAAGGTGCTGGAGGTCAACGGCGACAAGGCTGTGGTGCAGCTGTTCGAGTCCTCCGCCGGCATCAACCTGCGGGACTCCAAGATCCGCTTCCTGGGCCACCCCCTGGAGCTGGCGGTGTCCGGCGATATGCTGGGTCGCGTGTTCAACGGCATGGGCCAGCCTATCGACGGCGGTCCCGCCATCCTGCCGGAGAAGAGCTTGGACATCAACGGCCAGCCTATCAATCCGGCCGCCCGTGACTACCCCAACGAGTTCATTCAGACCGGCGTCAGCTCCATCGACGGGCTGAACACCCTGGTCCGCGGGCAGAAGCTGCCCATCTTCTCCGGCAACGGCCTGCCCCACGCCCAGCTGGCGGCTCAGATCGCCCGTCAGGCCAAGGTGCTGGGGGACTCCGCCTCCAACTTCGCCGTGGTGTTCGCGGCCATCGGTATTACCTTCGAGGAGTCGGAGTACTTCGTCAATGAGTTTAAGCGCACCGGGGCTATCGACCGGACCGTGCTGTTCACCAATCTGGCCAACGACCCGGCGGTTGAGCGCATTTCCACCCCCCGTATGGCACTGACCGCAGCGGAGTATCTGGCCTTCGAGAAGGATATGCACGTGCTGGTCATTCTGACCGACATCACCAACTACGCCGAGGCCCTGCGTGAGGTCTCCGCCGCCAAGAAGGAAGTTCCCGGACGGCGTGGCTACCCCGGTTATCTGTATACCGACTTGGCTCAGATGTACGAACGTGCCGGCCGGCAGCTGGGCAAGCCCGGCTCCATCACCATGATCCCCATCCTGACCATGCCGGAGAACGACAAGACCCACCCCATCCCCGACCTGACCGGGTATATCACGGAGGGACAGATCATCCTCTCCCAGGAGTTGTTCCGCAAGGGCATCAATCCCCCTGTGGACGTACTGCCCAGCCTGTCCCGTTTGAAGGACAAGGGCGTCGGCGTGGGCAAGACCCGGGAGGACCACGCCTCCACCATGAACCAGCTGTTCGCCGCCTACGCCTCCGGTAAGGAGGCCAAGGAGCTGATGACCATCCTGGGCGAATCTGCGCTGAGCCCCACGGACCTGCTGTACGCCAAGTTCGCCGATGAGTTCGAGAAGCGCTACGTGTCCCAGGGCTATGAGGCCAACCGCAGCGTCATCGAGACGCTGGATCTGGGCTGGGAGCTGCTGAGCATCCTGCCCAAGAGCGAGCTCAAGCGTATCAAGCAGGATATGATCGACAAGTATCTGCCCAAGAAGGCCTGAGCGCGGTGCGACAGTTAGGAAAGAGGTGAACAGATGGCCTCAGCAACGATAAACCCGACCAGAATGGAGCTGAACCGGCTGAAAGGCCGGCTGAAGACCGCCACCCGGGGCCACAAGCTCCTCAAGGATAAGCGGGACGAGCTGATGAAGCAGTTCCTGGAGATCGTCCGGCGCAACCGTGAGCTGCGCGCAAAGGTGGAAAAGGGGCTGGAGGATGCCCACTCGGCCTTTACCGTGGCCGCCGCCCTCATGAGCCCGGAGATGCTGGAGCAGGCGCTGCTGTACCCTAAGCAGAGCGTGGAGCTGGATATGACATTCAAAAACATCATGTCCGTCAACGTGCCCCGCTACACCTTCCACACCCGGAACGAGGACCCGGCGGAGATCTACCCCTACGGCTTCGCCCAGACTTCCGGCGAGCTGGATGCCGCCCTGGAGGCGCTGTCCAACGTGTTCCAGGATATGCTGGAGCTGGCCGAGGTGGAGAAGACCATGCAGCTGCTGGCGGCAGATATCGAAAAGACCCGTCGGCGCGTCAATGCGTTGGAGTATGTGATGATCCCCGGCTTCCAGGAGAAGATCAAGTATATCTCCATGAAGCTGGATGAAAATGAGCGCGGCAACATTATCCGTTTGATGAAGGTGAAGGATATGGTGCTGCAGGAGGCACACGAGTTCAAGCAGCCGGCAAACGGTTGATCGCGTTGAACCCGGAGGCTCAATAAACATGAAAGATGGTACTGCCTGAATGAAATCCGGGCAGTACCATCTTTTTATACTGATACAGGATTAGAATGTCTAACCGGGAGGCGAGAAGAATTTTTATCAGGCGAGATGCCGTCCGCAGCGCGGGATTTCGCCCGGGCAAGGATGGCAACAAAACATGGAGAAAATTTTGCCGGCTCGAATTAATATATTTTAGTCTAGGATTCGTATTAGTGACAGTCAGAGGCGGGGCCGGTTGTTCCGTCCTGTGGTACGCTGCTGCTATTGAGCAATTACAGACTGTCGTAAAATGCATCAAACATCGTTTCGTACAGCCAGCTCAAATATTCTCTCTCCAGAAACTTGTCCGGAAATTCTGTGAGTGCCTGTAGTGTCTCGCAGTTTTCCTTCAGTCGCCTGCGGACCCCCTCCTTGGACCAATTTTGGCCCGCGCAGGTCTTTCGGAGCTGCTCAAATATTCTCTCGAGGTCGAAGGACCAACGCTCCTCCAGGTGATATAATTGGTTGAAATTTGAGATTTTTTTCTTCTTATCCGCACTTCCATCCGCGGCCAGCAGCTTGACGCAGTCTCTATTGGCATTCCGGCGGAAGACGACCTTTGTGTGCTCCTTCACCGTATCGCGATAGGGCAGGAATACCGAGCTCAAGGGCCGCTTCCCCATATGTAGGATGTCGTCGGCCTTCTTATAAGCTCTGTTGCAGCTTGGACAGATGAATATCAGGTTGGATGGGTGCAGATACAAAGGTGCGTACACGCTCTTGGGGAAATAATGCTCCAGTTCATTCTCCTTGACTACATTGGACATTGGGCACAGGCAGATGGGGCATGCGTGCAGTATTGAGTCGTTTGCTTGATAATAGGCCTTGGTAAATTCAGTCCGAGTCGCTCCGCTGACACTCCCATTAATTGTGGGGCCGCGTTTACGCATGAAGGCGGTTTCGTAGAAATATTTGAAAAACTCTTCTACAATGGACTGCTCCTGTGGGGGCAAGGCGGGGACAGCAAAGAAAAAGCGGCTTGGATCGGGCGCGGTGTCAAAGCTCATATCATTAGCAACCGCATGAGCGATTGCCCGACGGCGGACAGGAGGCAGGAGAAACAGCTCATACACCGCCTCCTGAAGTTTTTTTCGATTTTCATATTGCCCATGAAACTGCTCCAAAAGCCACTGCGCATTTTGTGGGAACGCCTTGCACAGGGCGGGCGCGTCAAGTGTTGTCCCGCGCTGTGCAGCCGCATAGGAAAAAAAGTCCACAAACAGTTGTGACAGCTCCCTCATATCCGGTTCTCGACTGTTTCTATTCAGATTCCAGAACATCTGTTTGTCCCCCTGTCAGCCTCGTTCTCTCTTCAGCTCATGATACCGTTCGTACAGCCGGAACCGCTGGTATCCTGGGCCTGTCTGCCGGATCAATTCCAGCACTTCCTCCGGCGTTTGGGCTCGCTCCATCAGCGATTCCACACGCTGCATTGCATAGCTGCCCACTGCAGAAGCGGAGAATAGGAGGCGCGCCAGCTCATCCTGCTGGGCGGCGAAGGGAGAGACCGGCGTCCCCTCTATTTGGATGTCACCACCTTCTGTGGTGGAAAAGAGGTTAATCTGCTCCGGATAGGCGTCCGTCAGCAGCAGCGTGGAGTGCGTGGCGATAACAAATCCGTGGCGCAGGCTTCCCTCCGGTGTTTCGCTGCACAGCCGCAGGGTTTTGATAAAATCCATGTTCCACTCGTTGTTAAAGTGGACGTCGGGCTCATCGAGGAGAAACAATGTTTCCGCCGACCCGGACAGGCGGGACATAAGAACCAACCCCATGCGGGCCAGCCACATGAGCTCCCCATCGCTGAGGGTTTCCAGGCCCAGAAGGGCCTGCTCTTTTCCACTGTGAAAAGCCAGCTGAATGTCCCGGAGAATGCCGCTTCGGTGGGCCGCTATTAGGACATTCAGCAGCAACATGGGATCTCCGTCGAATTCCTCGCTGAGCTTGCGGTTCCAAAGCCAGCCCCTGTCCTCCCGGCCCAGCCACGGCTCGCAGCAAAACACCGCCGTCTGAGACATCCGTACTTCGTCCGCCTCATCGGCGGCTATTTCCGGGGAGAGAATGGGTCTGCGCACCATCCAGCTATGGAGCGGCCCACTTCCATCCGGCTGTTCGGTGCGAAAGAGCTTGGCCAGCAGGCCGAACTGCGGGCTGTTCCGCCGATCCTCAAGCATCTTTTGCAGCAGAGTCTCATCCACCGTAATGGAAAAGGCTACGGGAAGGAATCTGCCGCTGATGCGGCGAAGCAGCTCATCCCGCAGCTGAAAATGGCTCTCCGCCAGCAGTCGGTCCGAAAAATTGGGAACGATGGCGAAGAGCACCGGCGCCACCAGCTTAGCTGTCTGTCCATCAATGCTGAACACCCTGGGGTTAGTATCCAGCGTCCGATACTGCTCCAGCAGCCGCACCATCTCCCCATCCCTGTCTGGACCGCTCTGACGGGCAAGGTCATAGAGGCTGCTAGACAGTGAGGCACAGGGAGAGGAGAGGAGCACTGCTTCCATCAGATGGTTGGCCCCAGAACTGCAGGCCACAATCCTCCTGGGCAGATATTCCTCCGGAATACGGCTTAAATGCTGTGTTCCGCCGTCGGTGACGAGTGTCACCTTCAGCTCCTCGCCGGCTGGGCGCACCTTGACCCGTCCCCGACGGACCCGATACTCCAGCTCAAAGGAAAAACCAGGCGTCTCCCCCTGCATGATGCGAGTAAAAATTAGGCCCAGCGCCTCCAAAAAGCAGGATTTCCCGGAGCCGTTCACCCCTACCAGAAGGTGGGCGGAAACGGAATTTTCCTCCCCCTCTGGGCTGTGGAATTCCGCAGTCACATCCCGCAGGCATTTATAATTCTCAATCCTGACCCGTTCCAACTGCATAGACGTTCTCCTCGAAAATATCTTCTGTTGGCTTGTATGTGTCGATCAACACAGGCTGTCCGTTGTGGTCGGTGACATAGGAGGGGTCGGCGTTTGGGCGATTTGTCTCGTCCGAAGACAGGGGAATTTTCTGAGAGCCCTCCTGTTCAACAAGACCAAACTGCTCCAAGAGTGCAACAGCGGTCAGGGCGTCCTGAATTCCGGCAGCCCTCCCCTGACTCTCGACGCCCCTGCGCATCCGCTTGAACAGCGTATGGACGGGCTGTCCATCCTCTGATTGCAGAATGAGATGGTACATCTCCCGTTGGAATTGGGACATTTCCTGCAAAAACAGATTCATCGGCTCGGTAAGTCTGGTCAGGCTTCTGGCTAGATTTACCCCATCCCGCTCCTCAACGACTGCCCACGCCGCGCTTTTATAAAAGACCATGCGCAAAATGCTCTCAAACAACGCCTGTGCCCGCTCAACGAACTGGGCTGCCTTCTCCTCCAGACATAGACACAGCAGGAACCTCCGGTCAAACTCTGGCTGTCCCTCGGGAATGGGGACGCGGTATTGCTGCAGCATATGCTTTTGCAGCTTCCCGTCTACATACAGCCGATCTCCCCCTGGCCCCCGCAGCCAGGCCAGCAGCCATGGAGAGGAAAATGACGGGCGCAGCCGCAGCCGGATCAAATTTCCTCCCGTCAGCGCTTCCTCCGGAAGGCTGCCTACCAGAGTGCCCCGTGCACCGGTCCCAGAAAACGCGTTGTGGAGCAGAATATCCATCTGGCGGAGACTGTACCGGCGGATCTGCTTCTCCGACACTTGGACGCGCAGACAGTTGTCTAATCCAGTCAGCCTGCCTCCGTCTCTGCTCAGTTTATTGACCAGAGGGACCCCGTTCCCCGTGGGGGACGCCTTTGCTCGCAGTCCGGTCAGTGGCTGCTCCGCCAGCAGCTCCCCGATAGGCATGTACATTTTTGCCCGTTTGGCCGCCCGAATCGTTGTTGCCAGCAAATAATTCTTCAGAAGTGTTTGTAAGCGCTCCGCCCTTTCACACAGAATTTCCGGTATGCGCATCTGCGCAATCATCTTCTCTTGAACCTGGAGCGGCGGAAAACGGATCACCACGGATTGTAGTCTTCCCTTTGGCACGTTGTCGATGGTGGTTCTGTTTGCCAGATGGAGCAGCAGAGGGCGCTGGCTGCGCAGAAAGTAGCTGCCATACTGGGGAAGAATCAAGTCCTTTCGAAACAATAACGCCTGAACGGCCTGATTGCAGAATACCGGCCGGCCGGCAATGGCAACCTTTCCAACAGTCCCGGAGGTGGTGACCAGCACGGCATCCTGTTTGATCAGCTGTAGACGCCGTCCGCCGGCCTTACTGAGCTGTTCCACCGTTTCATACAGTGTACCGCTCTTTACATCCTCCACCTTGACCCAGGGGGTGCCTCCTTCAGAGACAAAGTATTCCGGATTTGTGCGCGGAGGAGTGCTTCCAACGATCCACTCCTTCACCACATCCCCCAGCGTTGCCTGCGTCCACATATCATCTGTCATACTCTGCCTCCGCCAGCCGCTGTGTCAGCTCCATGATCTCCCTGCCCACCTTCTGCAGTTCCGCCAAAATCTCCTTTGGGTCCTGTACGGGCTCACCCGACAGCCGTACCGGCTGGTACTGCTCTGGCAGCAGGCTGTAATCGCTGCTTCGGACGTCCTCCAGACGGCCAAACCAGAAATGGGGGTGGTTCCACTGTACCGGTACGTCCATACCGTATACATTCTGGGTGCGGGCCTCCTCGCTCCATTCCTGCCAAAGCGTTTCCCGCTGTTCCCAGACTTGCCGCAGCTCATCAAAATCGTTGCGCAGCAGAGGCCGCCTTCGAGGGTCGTTACTGCGGCCGTCCACTTCCACCGTGAAGAAAAAAATTCCGCTTTTATTAGGCTGATTATGGTCATAGGAGTAGGGCTTATAAAGAAAAAGGATAGAGGCGTTGACAGCTGCCTGAGGATAAAACGTATAGGCGGGAAGTTTTATAATTCCCATACACTGAAAGTTCTCCACAATCCAGCTCCGAACTCTGATGGCGTCTGAACCGGTGTGTGTCAAAAAGCTGTCCGGAACAATAATGGCACTCTGACCGCCGCACCTCAGGCCCAGCAGCGTGCGCTGAAGGAAAGCCCGGTGGATGTCCTTGGTGGGTACCGGCAATTCGAGGGAATCACCCACAGCATCCCGGTCACGAAGAGACTGCGTACGGAAGGGGGGATTGGCTAGGATGAGGTCATATTTGTTCTCCCCAATCTGTATGGGAGAACCGCCGTCCTTTACCGTTACCTTCACAGCGGAGCCGAAGCTGTCATACAGACAGCTCATCAGCAGCACGCAGTTTCGAAGGTGCTCATCCCGTTCCAATCCCTCTATACATGAGAAAAAAAACCTGTTGTTTTTATCTGCCTGCTCCAACATGGCAAGCAGAAAGGCGCCGCTCCCACAGGCGGGATCCAGCATTTCTGTGAAGAATATTGATGGATTTGTCTGCGCAGCAAGATTTACAATCTCTCTGGCTGTTTGAAGGGGCGTCCCAATGGTCTCGCCTCTCCTGGCCTGCAAAATAGTTTCAAGGAAGTCGAACAGCAGAGGGACCAGCCTGCGTTTATCCCGTGTCAGTTCCCAAACCCCCACGGCCGTACCCATCAGTCGGTGAATCAACTGGGACCGGTTTGAGAACACGGATACATCCGGTCTCACTTGGGCATTCCTGCCTGAAGAGCGGAATTGTTCTATCAGTGTATAATATCGCGAAACAGGGTCTGCGGATATCTTGTCAAAGTCGAGTATTCCCGTCTGATCTGGAAACTGGATCAGCACACAGCAGAGATTTTCGAACAGGATAATGGGGTCCATGCTGGAGTCCATTCGGAAGTAATCATATAGATCCATGAATAGCGCCTTGATTTTCGTATCTGTATTTCCCGTGTCCTCGTCGTTCACAGATTTTTGCAGATTTGCTCGTTGCTCCGCCATAGTTCACCCCTCCAAGAAAAATTTAGTTATATTATAGCAAATAATGTCTTAAACAGCAAGTGGAGGGGGACTTTTTGTCAAATATTTAGTGGATATGCTGTAATGGCTCTTCAAATTTATGAAAAAGGTGGTACAGTCTCAGCTGCAACACCTATATAATCGAGGATCTAAGGTTTTTCGAGGAGGATGACGTGTAATCCGGTTTTAGCGATTGTATAGACAGCGGTTTTTTCAAGTCGAAAGAATGAAAGTATCGCTTCGCTACTTGACATGATGTGATTCCGCTGGTATGCTGTTTATAAAATTTGGTCTGTTTTGCTGCCCGTCAATTTCAAATCATTATTTTGTATAAATGATTTGGTTGGGGGGCGAAGGTTCTGTTTCCCTTTCAGCATAGAATTTTGTATAAGAGTATCTAAAAGAATGGATTTTTGATGAAAAGAAGGATCATTTGCTTGACGTTCTCCAGCATGATTGTGCTGTCGCTTGCAGCCTGCTCCAAGAACGAATGGACTGTCATTGACGGACAGGCTGCCGGCCAGGGCTTTTTAGCCGACGACGTGCAGCAGATGGAGGAAGGCGACCTTCCGGACGCGATGGATCCTGTCGAGGATTATGGATGCGAAAGCCAAAACCAACGAGACGAATGATGTCCAAGATGGTACAAAGTTTGACGAGGGGGTCGAACAGGCTGAGGCCAAGAAAGTTGCCTGGGAGCAGGAGAAGGGCGCGACAGGCACTATGGCTGCACCGGCCACAACATGGCCTATGAACAAGTACGGTCTGGCAGACGGCCACTTCGAAAAGTTGGTCAAGAACCACATGGACTATTCAACAGCTATTGCGAGAGGAACGGCATGACCTTCGAGCAGTATCTCGAGGCGAACGGGATAGGGTGATTGCGAGGGGTGGCGTGTGGTTGCGTTGCCCCTTCACTCATAAATGGAGAGTGCTTATGCATCGTCTCTCCTCTCATGTGAACATTACACATCCTTCAGAATCTCTGGTGTTACAGGCCTTATCTAATACATTTTTTTCGACACGAAATATTTTGAAACGGCTACTTATAGCACACTTTAGATAAACAGATTACTGTGTTCACGACAAAGGCGGCGGGGATATGAAATGGCGGAGAGACACGAGGCGGCAGTACAACTTGTATAAAAACTTAAAAGTATGAAGAACAGTTCGTCACCGGATTACGAAGATTAAAAAGTTACTATGTTTATATATTATTGTATTATAATAATACTATTTGAAATAAAAAGGTCTGATACTTTTTTGTGTTCAATAAAACTATGCTGATTACCATTTATGGCGATAAAGGATGGGGAGCCCCTGTCCGGCCCCTGGTGCACTGGTTTTGCCGGAATATGCGGTGGGGGAGTCAAACGGTTTCGGAGGCTTAGGAAACCCGGTGACGACCTTACTAAGTGGGAGGTGTTTCTTTTTGCGAGGATAAGAATTGAAAAGACGCGGAGCTGTGGCGTGAGGCTTTATTGCGGAAGTGTGCGTCGGCGGCGCAAAGCCACAGAGGAAGAACAGAAAATTTACCGTACAGGTTTCCCTGTATATATACCGGAAGGAAACCTGCATGTCTGTTTTGCATCTCTTCGTATATATCGTGGCGGTATATTTTTCGTTCTGACTGCGTTAGAGTCTATTTGAAAATATCTGAATCATGATGTAAAAAGAGAAATAAGGGGGAGCTTAGAATGGAGACACTTTGGAAGCGCCTGTTGTCCGGCGTTATGGCTATCGTAGTCATGCTGTCACTGCTGCCAGTCACAGCCCTGGCCGCACTGTTGAACAACGACCCGGCAGTTAATCGGGAAATTCTGGATCAACTGGAGCAAATCTGCGGCTCGCCGGAGGAGGCAGAACGGTATTATGGCTTACTTTGCCAATACGGCCTGCTGAATGAAGATGGCGCTGTTCCTGAGAGCTGGAGCGTCACCATGGATGGGCAAGACATTACCTTGGATGAACTACGGAAAATGCTGTCCGGCGACTATGATCCGGAAAAGCTGGTGTTGGTAGACGGGACCCCTGTCACTCTGGAAAATTTAGAGACCATCTTGGCCATTGAGGACTACATCGCCTACCTGCGGAGCACCTACTTCAACGGATGCCAGTGGTCGGAGGAGGAACAGGCCGCTTTGACGGATCTGGTGAAGCAGATCGAGACCTCCGGTATCCAGATGTATGTGGATAATCATATTGCGAGCTGGCCCAGCGGCATCAGCCACGAGGCACGAGTATCGGTTAGCAGCAGTGATGGCGTAAACTTCACGGCCACACTCACCGGCGCGCTGGAGAGCCAAACTGTCAGCTTTGACTGGAATGCCGTTTCCGGCAGCCAGCCCGCCGGCGGCAGCGGAACCGTAAACCTTACCGCCGATGCCAGCGGAAGCGCCACAGGGACCTTTTCTATAACCCGGGGCGCCGTCTCCACAGAGGGCGTGAGCCCTGTGCGCTCTACTGCGGATTTGGTGTACTATATTAATCTGTCAAATATAAAAAACGCGCTGTTTACGCAAAATGGAATTGCTAAAAGCAACATGTCGATGGAATTGACCACAAATGGGACGCTCTCTTTTATGCAGAGCGGGAGCTTCACCGTCAGCGGAACACTGACGGCCTATTCGGAAGAAGCGGAAACAGAAGAAGGCTTTGGCACAATATATGGAAATCGTGATTACACCCACACGTTTACCCAAGCACAAAAGACTGCGATTGCATGGGGTCAGGTCAATCAGGTAGAGATCCAACAGACGACGCACAGCGATGTGTCTGAGTCAGGTCTGGAGGTACTTACATCCCCGAACTCCGGACTTTACAAATTTTACTTGATACACTTCCAGGCGCAGACTGGTGGCTTCGTATGGAGTGGAGGCACCTACGGAAAACTCAATCCCATCTCCTCGTATGAATCGTCCTATGGAGGAGGCCCGTTTCAAATAGAGCCGGACAAAATTGGAGATACAATTGTTTTTTCCGGAGCGAACCAATATCAAACTTCATCTCATGGTCCTGATGATGATTGGGCAATTGGGTTCGAGGGGCCCTATACGGAGGACCTTGCCGTCTCCGCGGTCTTTTCTGATACGCGGACAATGGGGGCAACGGCCTATTCTGTCCCAACGGGTACTTACTATCCCGGCCAGGTTGTGCCGGTGACGGTTACCTTTGGAGAACCGGTACAGACCACCGGCGCAGCTGCGGTCATCAACGGTTCCACCGTCAACGCCGCAGGGGACAATGGCGGAAGCAGCAATGTACTGACGTTTCCCTATACGGTCAAAGAGAGCGATAGCTCCGGTCTGTTCCTGACGAAGGTCAGTGCCACGGACGGAATCAACGCTGCGACGGAGACCACCTACAATACCACGATCCCAGGCGCTGTTCTGCAAACGCCCAATCCCACTGCCGCTTTCGCCGGCATGAATGCCGAAATTGTAGACCCGCTGACGGAGCCGACGCTGATCGTGTCCCTCCAAATCAGCGGTAACCACGACATCACCCAATGGGTGGGCGGCGATTTTGAGAGTGTGAACGGTGTGCTAACATCGAAATCTCTCTCTGTCTCTGTTGACGGCGGAGTGAATCGGTATCCGCTCACCGCCCAGACAGAGGCCGTCACCGGCGGTACGCTGACCGCATCCATCCCTCTGCCGGTCAATACAGGAGAGAACGACGCATTCTATACAGCGGAACTGTTTCGGGACGCCGGTCTGGTATTCGGTCAGTTTGCTGCTGCGGCTCTGTCTCCTGCCAAGTTTATCACGGAGGAGGTTTTGTCCGTAAGTCTGTTTGTTGCAGACAAGGACGGCGGGGACTATCTATACGCCGACGACACCCACACAATTTATTTGCAGGACGACCCCCAGATCACCGCCTCCTACCAGCTCACCGGCAGCGGCTACTCCTTTGCCGGGGCGGACCAGTTCGACTGGAGCTCCAGCGACCCCACAATCGCCAACATCGACAGGAGCGGTAAGATCAGTCCCACGGGCAAAGCGGGGAGCGCGACGTTCACTCTTACTGCCAAAAACGGCGGCGTGGAGGGGAAGGCAGTCTCCGTCACAACGGACTCCCTGCAATTCGGCGTGGGCCTGACGCCTTTTCTCTCCATTCCCAACGACGAGCTGGAATCGGTCAGCGGCCAGAGCGTCGCTGTCTATTGGACCAGTAATCTCTGCGACAAAAACGGAGATATGCCCACGGAGTTCTTTGTCAAGGTGATGCGAGGTAATCAGGCGGTCTACACAACCACCGTCACAGGCACAGCCTCCAATCCCGCTGCCAGTGCGGCCATCCCTGGGAACGTGTTGACCTACGACTATAGCGGCAGTGACAACAACCGGTTTGCTGTGACGGTCTCCGCCGTCTATCAGGAGAAGGAGTACAGCGCCGCAGCAATTATTGACCTCTCATCCAAGCCCGCGGTTGTGACCTTTGACAAGTTGGACAGCTATTACATCACCGACGCGCAGGGGCCGGTCAATATCAGCTGGAGCATTGAAAACTTTGATCGCTATGCCTCGGATGACGCCGCAAATCTCTTTCAGCTGCTCATTACCAAGGATGGTCAGGAGGTCTATAAATCCAGCGACCCCGGCAGCGGCTCCGGGACCTTTTCCGGCAGCTTTACCCTTTCCGATACAGACGTGGCTGGGGGCGGCGGCCCCATGAGCTACCGGGATGTGTATACCGTCACTATCCAGGCAAAAAACGGTCTGGACAGCACTTGGAGCTATGACTCCTTCATGCTGTATATCTACGATGCGGACGCGCTGAAAATCTGGATAGACGGTGAGGATAAGAGCAGCTTCTCTATGAGCAACATCCCCACGATCTCCCAGATGAACCAAGATCAGATTTTGGCCCTGAAACGGGACATCCATCTGAAGAACATTATCAGCGTCAACTACGGCGAGTATGCCTGGAGTGAGCTGGCGGATCAGATTGTCTGGAAATCCTCGGACAGCCAGGTAGTCTCCGTGAACTACCAGCAGGGAACTCTGTACGAGAATATTGAAGACTATGCATATGTCTCCTACCGGCCCACCACGGATTTCGGCCTCAGCGGCCTGGAGGACGGTATGTCCACCATTACCGCCACCCACAAGCTCACCGGAATGCAGGACCGTCTGGATGTGCAGGTAGAGACCCTGAAGGATAAGCTGTACCTCTTCCAGTGCTATCCCCAGACCGCCGCCACTTTGACCTATACTAACGGTACAGGCCAGGAAAAAACCGTCGTCACCGACAGCGCTGGCGCGGCGGCTGTCTATGAGGAGAGCGGAATTGCCAGCGACGTGTACTGCAGCGCGGAAAAGGACGGCATTACCTACCTGGGCACCTTTTACCGTGAGACCCTGGAGACCGGCGAAGGTGACTGGACCCGGCTGGAGCGCTATCCCTGCAACAACCTGGAGCTGCGCCGGGCGGCCTACGCCTACCTCTACGTCAAAAAGCCGGACGATTCGCCCTATACCGGCTCCGTGGTAATCCGGGGCGGCGTGTATGTAGATGGCGTATACAGGCCGGACGCCCTCTTCGGCTTCGGTAGCGGCAGCGCTGTAAACCGCCGCGGGGACACAGACAATATTGTCTCACTTGGAAAAGATGGCAGATTAGACATCCTGATGGACCAGGGCCAGTGGGATTTAGAGGGAGATACGTCTGAGAAGCAGCACGCGATCTCGTATGTATTTGAGGTTGCCCACAGTGGGACAGACTACTACCCCATTTTTACCCATATTGACGCAGGAATGAACCAAGGAACCTTCATCAGCAGCGGATCGGCTATTATTAATTTCCGGCATAACGCCGGCGCCGGAAAGCATCCCTTCATTATCTCGCAGACAGCTGCCAATGGCAGCACAGGCTGGCCAAGAGATGTTACGGACAGCACCGACTGTTTGGGACCCAGCGACAGCTATCCGGCTGTCTTTCTGACCACGGAGGTCATGTGGTGGGGAGAGAATATGGAAGGTCTCACACCGAATCTGCAGCTGATGACAGAAAGCGGCATTGCGGTGGCCGACGGCGCGGGCGAATGGGACATTTCTCACACTGCCTATCCCTTCTCCTCGGATATGCTGACCTCATATACAGTCCGATTGGATGAAGCGTCCCTGGATGGCGTGATCGACGGAGGTCAGATAAATGGAGTGGCTCTGGATTACTACAAGGACGGATCTGTGAAGAGCCGTCATGAGGAATTGCCATTCCAAATTTACAGCATGGTGGGTCTGGGAAACGTGGAGAGCAGCAGTACGCTGTCCGATTCTTTGAAGCACATAGGGGACGCCATGAACACCAACGCTAACTCCAACATGAGCTTTGGAGATAAGTTTGTACAGATCGCCCTCAACCTTGTGGCCAAGGAGGAGTGTACGGGAGGCGAGAAATTCTCCATGCAGCTCGCTCCAACCGGCGATCCCACGAAATTTATAGGATTTATTTCTTTAAGAGCAGGTAAGCTTAAAGGCGGCAGTTCGGTGGAGGACGATGTGACCGGCATCACGATCATGTCCGACGGCAAGGGTGAGGCGGAATTTAAGTATACGCCAGGACTGGGTGAGATAATGGTGTTGGCGGGCAAAAAGACGCCCCAATCCTACGCCATGAAGCAGATAAAGGCGATCAACCGGGTACTCAAGCGTAAGGGCACATTGGGCTATAGCTTTGAGGTGGGCGGATATATGCAAAGCCTGGTCTATTACGATTTTGACTCCAGCAGCTGGAAAATCAAGATCCTCAGCGGCGGATTTGACGCCGGCGCGGGTTTGAGCTATTCCTGGAACTGGAATACCATGTGCGGCCCCGTTCCCTTTACCGCCACATTGACCATTGGAGGACTTGGACAAGTGTCTATGGACGCCCTTGCCGTGTCCGCTTATGATACAGTGTCGCATACCTCTGGCATTGGCAACGATTTCCTGACGGAGCTGCGCATTGAGCTGTATATCCGCTTCTTTGGCGGCGTAGGTTTCGACTACTCCGTGGTGGCGTTCAAATTGGGCGTGTTCGGACAACTCAATCTGGTCATGCAGTTTGACTGGCTCAACCGGCCTTACATGGAGGGCGGCGGGATTATCAATGTGGCTGACGGCCGGTCCGATGGAAATCTCAATGGACAACGGTTCCGCATTACCGGTCAAATTGGACTGGAACTTATTATGAAATTCCTTTTTATTAAGTATGAAAAAATCCTCTATTCCTTCTCCTTCCAGCTTTTGGATGAGAATACCGGGCAATGGACGCAGATACAAGACAGCTGGGAGAAAAACTCCAAGGCCAGCACAGCAGCTATTGAGGGGTTGATGGAAAATGGCTCTTTAACCAGCTATAGCGCGGGCGGACAGCAGATGTTGTCCCTGAACCTAGCCCCCGCCCTGGAGAGCCGGGAGTATCTGTCGGAGGGCTGGCGCACCTGGGGTAACGGCGGTATTGGACTCTTCTCTCTGGATGCAGACAATGGTCTTGCCAACCTGGAGAGCAACACCTATCCCTATGCCAATCCTGTGGTGTCGGACGACGGGAAGCTGGTGGCTTACCTCTCCGATATGGGCAGCTCAGACGCAGAGGTCACCCGTGCAGCCTACGCGGTCAAGGATGGTTCTTCCTACGCCAGGCGAACGGCGATCAGCGACGATGGCTACGGTGACAGTCAGCTGTCTCTTTCCGGAACGGAAGACTTTGCTGTTTCCGCCTGGACACGTCAGGCAGTTGCACTGAAGAAAGAAAATGGTACGACCCTTACCAGCGATGACCAGATGATGATGCTCAACGGTACGGAGGTTTATGCCTCGGTGTACAGCGGAGGCAGCTGGTCTACCGCCCGCTTGACAGATAATTCCTCCCCCGATCTTGCACCAGTTGTAGCGGTTAATGGAGACCGGGCCATCGTTGCATGGCGCAGCGTCTCTGCCAGCGGCGCTTTGGCGGAGGATAATGGGAATGTTCCCAGCATGACCAACTTCGATGAACGTGACAACATCGTCTATAAGATGTATGCAGATGGTGTTTGGGGCGAAACCCAGACCCTGTACAACGGCACCTCCGGCAATGTCAAGGGCATTGTAACCGCCATGCTGGAGGATGGGACTGCCGCTGTGGCCTATACTCTGGATACCGATCGGCAGGATGGCACCGTTACGGACCGGGAGATTGTGTACGCCGTCGTAGGAGCCGATGGACAGGTCTTGCGCAATGTCCAGGCCACCAATGATGCCTATCTGGATGAAAATCCCCAACTGACCGCCGTTAGATTTGGCGGAGAGCAGCGCTTTGTTCTGGGTTGGTACACGGAGCAGGCGGCGGCCGCCGACAGCGCCGCTGTCCTGGACGGTGGCGGGGAGAGCACGGGCGGTGAAACGGTCTCCGATATCCGTCTGCTGGAGTTTGATGCCTCTGGAACCACTGGACAGCTTCTGCCCGACTCTATTAACCAGGCCGCCAATGCTTACGATGTTTCCATCACGTCCAACTTCCGTTTTACCAAAAACAGCGATACCATCAGCGACCTGTCCATTTTATGGGTGGAGCGGGCCGGCAGGGACGATGAGACGGAGATAGAAAAGGAGGTAGAAAAGGACGTCCTTAAGGGCGTGAAGTTCTATACCTACGGACAGAACAATGAGCTCATCAGCTTCACCGGCGCGGTGGATGTGGCCGAGATGGGTGATGCCACACTCATTGACCACTTTGACGCCTATGTCAGCAACTCTGCTGCCAACGAGATCATGGCGGTCATCCTTGGTTCCACTTACGGCGCGAACGGTGCTGTGACCCGCACCGCCGAGACTATAGGCGGCAACACGGTGCAGTATACCGTACCGTCCAGGACCTCCGCCATGTACACAGCCACGGAGACCTATCAGGACACAATTCAGGTACCCGCCTTCCTGGCAGACTATGAGACGGTGAAGCGGGGCGCTGTGACCCAGATCCAGTTCACGGTTGACAACAAGGGTATTCACGCAATCCGTCGTCTGACTATTCAGGTGGGCGACACAACCACTGTCTACGATGGCCTGAACCTGCTGCCCGGCGGGAGCATCCAGCTGACTGCGGATTATCAGGTGCCGGAGAGCGGGGTGGTGGATCCGATCTATATCGTGACCGCCGCATTTGATGAAACGGCGGGGGCGACTGGAACTGCGGAGACAGGCGAAAGCAGGGGCTTCTTTGGACTCGGTGCAAGAGCTGGTTCAAATGTGGCCACCGGGACTATATATCTGGATTTGCCGGATGTGGAGATCACCGATGCCAGAATCGTCCGGGAAGAAAACGGCGAACGCACCATCCAAATCAAGCTGAACAATCACGCCGATGCGGTGCTGGCCAAGGAAAACCGGAAAGTTAAAATCAGCTTCTATTCCGACGCGGCCTGTACCACGCTGCTGGAATCTCTGCCGCCTGTCATCATTTCCGGCGAGGAAGAGCTGGCTATGCTGGACGAGGGCGGATACAGCACACAGATCACCTTCCAGGTGGGCGATCACGTGAAGAACGGGGAGGATGTTCAGGAAATTCCCGAGAGCGGTGTGAATGTCTATATGGAAGCGGAGGTGCTGGACCAGGAGGACATAGTCCAGGGTGAACCCGTTTTCCACGACAACTATGCTTCCGTGACCTGTGAAAATTTGAAGGTACGCACTGGCAAGGACGTCATTATCACCAGCGATATGGAAACCAACGACAG
The DNA here is from genome assembly GCA_910584045.1 of uncultured Oscillospiraceae bacterium. Classification (GTDB taxonomy): domain Bacteria; phylum Bacillota; class Clostridia; order Oscillospirales; family Oscillospiraceae; genus Pelethomonas. The sequence goes on from CAJTYO010000002.1 coordinate 61,799, forward strand.
CGGCAGCAAAGTAACCGTGTCCCTGCAAAATACCCGTCTGTCCAGCACGACCACCGGCAATGTCATTGCCACGCTGCTGGACCAGGACGGCGCTGTTCTGGAGCAGCTGCAAAGCTATACCGGCGGGAGCAGCGACGGCGGCTTGCTCTCTCTGAATGGAGAGGAGAAGAAGACCACATCCTTCCAGTTTAGCCGGCAGGGCAGCTCTGTTCAGATCACTTACTCCGATCTGGTGCTGGACACTGACAACGCAAATCTGGCCAGCCTGCGTTTTGAGGGACTGCCCGGCGTTTCGTTGGAGAGCTTTCAGGAGGACCCGTCAATTCCCGGAATCTATCGGGCTGCTGCATCTGCGGATGATCTGACCAGCACGGCGCTGATCGCCGCTGCTGAGAGCGCTTTCGCTAAAATACGCCTTACGGATGAGGACGAGGGAAGCAATGCGGTCAGTCGGACCGTGGATCTGAAACCAGGAGAGACAAATACCATTACTGTCAGAGTAACGGCCGGTAGCGGAGCAGTCAAAACCTACATCCTGACTGTACAGAATAACGGCGATCCAGTCATTGATCCGATCCCCAGCAGTCCGGAGGCGGGTGAATACAGCGCCTCCGTCTACTACGGTTCGGATGACTCTGCAACCATCAATCTAAATGTCGCAGCCACCGGCGGCGGTACGCTGACATACCAATGGTACAGCTGTGATATGGCGGGCAATGCCGCCAAACCGGTTCAGGACGCCACCGCAAGCACCTTGACAGTTCCCAATACGCAGCTGCCGGGAGTCTATTACTATCGCTGCAAGGTAACCCGGCATATGGTATCCGGCGGCACAAAGGACTACTGGAGCAGCGTCGCCTCCGTGGAGGTCAGGCAGGGGAACGGGAACGCAGTCACGGTGATGGGAACCACCGTGGACTTCGATAACCGGCCCCATGGGCTGACCAGCGTATCCGCCGCTGTGGAGGGATCGACCTTTCACTATTCAATAGACGGCGGAGCTGCCTGGAGTGAAACGCCGCCCACCTTTATCGCAGCGGGCGTTCATACCGTCTGGGTTAAAGCAGCTGCGCTGGGTTATGCAGAAACCGCCGTGGTTACAGCGGACGTTGTAATCCGGCAGAAGTCCGGTACCCTGTTTAAGCTGGAGACCCAAGCACTGGAGGATGTTTTCGCCAGCTATCCCCAGTCTGTTCAGGAGAAGTACGGAAATGCTTCCGCTCTATCGGAGGCTCTGAAAACGGAGATAACCGCATTCGGCGTATCTGAGAGCAATACTGCGGTCTATGATGTAAAGCTTCTGTTCAGCCTGGATGGCGGCAGCACATGGAACGAAGCCACAAAAGATAATTTTCCGCCGGAGGGCGTCACAGTAACGCTGCCCTATCCTGCCGGAACCGACCGCATTGGGTACAATTTTGTACTCCAGCATCTCATCATTGATCCGCTGAATACTGGAAAGACGGCGGGGGAGATCGAGACTATGGATATCACATTGGAGGACAGCGGTATTCGGTTTACCGCTGACTGCCTGTCTCCCTTTGTGCTGGGCTGGAGCGCCCGGCCCTCCGGAGGTTCCTTTGACGGTTTCTTTGACAGTTCCTCCAACAATGATTCCTATGGCGGCAAGTTTGGCAGTATCAGCTATCCCGTTACGGTAAAGGGATCAGAGCATGGCAAGGTCACAGTGAACCCCACTCGCGCAAGCTATGGCAGTATTGTGACAGTTACTGCAAAACCGGATCGAGGTTATCAGACCGACACGATTACCGTTACCGCGCAGAATGGCAGGACGCTGACAGTTACGAAAAAAGACGGCGATACGTATACCTTTGTAATGCCCTATGGCGCGGTAAGTGTAGCGGCTGTCTTTGCGCCTCTGCCAGATGATACGCAAAAGCCCTGTAATGGGGGCGAAACATGTCCTTCCGGCAATTTTATTGACCTGGGGAATGTGGGAGTATGGTATCACGAGGCCGTAGACTACGTCCTGCGAAACGAGCTGATGGTTGGATATGGCGGAGGTCTGTTTGGGCCCAATAATGCCCTCTCTCGCGCCCAGCTTGCCCAAATTCTCTACAACCAGGAAGGTAAGCCGGCTATAACAGGCAGCTGCTCTTTCTCCGACGTGACCTCTGGGGCATGGTATGCCAATGCCATTACTTGGGCTGCGGCAAAAAATATCGTGAACGGTTACGGCGATGAGCGTTTTGGCGTCAATGACAATATCACCCGTGAGCAACTGGCTGTCATGCTCTGGCGGTATGCCGGAAGTCCGGCAGCTACTGACAAGTCCCTTTCTTTCACCGATGTATCCGAGGCTGGCAAATGGGCATTGGACGGCTTGCATTGGGCCGTGGAGAACGGCATCCTCAGCGGCTATGGCGATGGGCGTCTTGGACCCAAGGGACTGGCAACCCGTGCGCAGGTGGCGCAAGTGCTGACAAATTTTCTGGATGTCCAGAAGGAAGTTGTCAAGAGGAATTTAGATATTCAGAACTAAAGTGTTGTGAAAAACTATATTCTTTTATTCAAATCAGCAGGCTTTAATACGTGAATGGACAGCCGAACCGACAGGTTCGGCTGTCCGCTTTTTACGAAAAAGGGGATAGAACTATGGACAGGATGTCCCTGTACGGGCGATGTCATCAGATAAAAACAAAAGATACGCCCCTCTCGTGAACCGCCTCACATTGTGCGGACAGCACAAAAAGGTCCCTAGTAGGAAATAATTAGAATTATGCGGAGAGACGTTGCGCACCTCTTGACAAATATTATATGTCTGGGGATGTTCTCAAAATTCGCCGTAATGGTGACAGCTTGGGCGGGCATGGTAAAGGTAGTCGTGGTGCTGCTGGCATTGGCAAGGGTCACGCCGCCCTCGTTCACTGTCCAACAAGTGAACCGCTGACCGTCAGGGACGGCGGCCGTGATGGTAATGGCCACGCCCTCCGCATACTCCCCGCCGCCTGTACCGCCGTTGATGGTCACAAGGTATTTGGTAGGTGGCGGTGTGGGCCGTGTAACCGCATTTAGGGTAATAGACGCTTCAACTTGGTTTATAGTCGCTGTCTGCGGCCTGACCGACTTGATCTGAATTTCGCCGATTCCGGTTACGGTGATAAGGAAGTATTCACAACAACCTATCACGAACGCTGACAAGCAGGGTGCAGATAAAGGCAGAGAACATATCACTTTTGTTAGTGGTCGGTTCTCTGCTTTTTGTTACGCAAATAGAGCACTGCTTTTGAGAGCAGCTGTCCATTTGTCCTCTATGTAGGGGCGAGCAAAAACCTATCAAACGCAAGAAGTTTGACCAGTTCATCCGTACAAGTTCTGCGATTTAAGCGCAACTTCATTCTTGCCTGACAGGAGCCGCTGTGATACAATGGACGTGTTGCAGGGGCTCCTTCCAACACAGAAAAGAGTTTTTCCCAACGGTGTTTCGCATATGAAATGCATCAACAGCGCTTGTCAAGAGCTTGGAGCAAATACTCGAAGAAACTACGTCCGGCGGCATTATTAAGAATATCAAGCCTGTTATTGACAGAATGAAACTAACGCCCATGCACTGCACCAGAATTCTGAGAAAATCTTGAAACCCTTGAAAAATCAGGAGGTATAAGAAAAAATGAAATTAGGCATCGTGGGTCTGCCCAACGTAGGCAAATCGACCCTTTTCAACGCCATCACCAACGCCGGCGCGGAGAGCGCCAATTACCCCTTCTGCACCATCGACCCCAATGTGGGCATGGTGGCCGTTCCCGATTCCCGGCTGGATAAGCTCAGCGAGATGTACAACCCCAAGAAGACCACCCCCGCTGTCATCGAGTTCGTGGATATTGCGGGTCTGGTGAAGGGGGCCAGCAGAGGCGAGGGACTGGGAAACAAGTTCCTTTCCAACATCCGCATGACGGACGCTATCGTCCATGTGGTGCGCTGCTTCGACGACGAGAACGTCATACATGTGGAGGGCGGCGCGGACCCCATCCGGGACATCGACATCATCGACCTGGAGCTGGTCATGGCCGACGTGGAGATGGTGGAGCGGCGTATCGACAAGGTTCAGAAGGCCGCCAAGGGCGACAAAAAATTTCTCCGCGAAGCGGAGATTTTCCAGGGCCTTCTCACCTGGCTCAACGACGGCAAGGCCGCCCGGGGCTATGACTGCGACGACGACACGAAAGCTGTTATCGCCACCAGCGACCTGCTGACCCTCAAGCCCGTCATTTACGCCGCTAATCTGGACGAGGAGGGCTTTGCCGATCCCGAGGGGACCGCCTACTACCGGCAGGTGGCGGAGCGAGCCGGGGCCGAGGGGGCCCAGGTGATTCCCGTATGCGCCAAGCTGGAGGCGGAGATCGCCGAGCTGGAGGGCGAGGAGAAGGCCATGTTCCTGGAGGACCTGGGGGTCAGCGAGAGCGGCCTGGACCGGCTGGTGAAGGCCAGCTATACTCTGCTGGGTCTGATCTCCTACCTGACCAGCGGGGAGGATGAGTGCCGGGCCTGGACCATCACCCGGGGAACCAAGGCCCCGCAGGCGGCGGGGAAGATCCACTCCGATTTCGAGCGGGGCTTCATCCGGGCGGAGGTCATCGCCTATGACGATCTGATGAATGTGGGCTCCATGGCGGCGGCCCGGGAGAAGGGCATGATCCGCTCCGAGGGCAAGGAGTACGTGGTAAAGGATGGGGATATTATTCTGTTCCGGTTCAACGTATAATGCGGCGGCGTTTTGACGTCCTGGACGCCTGGCGCACGCTGGCCATCCTGCTGATGATTGTCTACCATTTCCTATACGATCTGTATATATTTGGCGTAATATCTGCAAATCAGCTGTTTTCCGCGCCGCTGAACGCGCTGGAGCGCTTTATCTGCTGCTCGTTTATCCTGTTGGCGGGGGCTTCGGCCCGGTTTTCCCGGAACAACCTGCGGCATGGGCTGGTCATCCTGGCGGCGGGGCTTGCGGTGGAGATCGGGGCGGCCGCGGCGGGGCAGACCATCCGCTTCGGCGTGCTGATGCTGCTGGGCTGGTCCATGCTTCTATGGCATTTCCTGGGAAATGGGCTGCAAAGGCTCCCCGGCTGTGGGCTGGCGGCGGGGAGCGGCGTCCTGTTTATCGCGGCCCGCTGGTGGACGGAGCGTACTGCCGTCTCCGCGCCGTGGCTGTATCCCCTGGGCCTTACGGCCCCGGGCTTCTGCAGCGCGGACTATTTCCCCCTGCTGCCATGGTTTTTCCTGTTTCTGATTGGGACGGCCCTGGGGGGATGGTGCCTCGCGCACCGGGAGAACAGGCTTCTTGCCGCGCCCCTGCCGCGGGCCTTGACCTGGCCGGGGCGGCACAGTCTTATCATCTACATCCTGCACCAACCGGTGCTCTACGGAATCAGCTATCTTATCTGGGGGTGAGCCAACTTGCGCGACAACCATAATAGCTCCCTGATCTATCTGGAGAACGCCTGCGGGGAGTACCTGATGCTCCATCGGGTGAAAAAGAAAAACGACATTAACCATGACAAATGGATCGGCGTGGGCGGCGGCTTCGAGCACGGCGAGAGCCCGGAGGACTGCGCCCTTCGTGAGACCCGGGAGGAGACGGGTCTCACCCTGACGGACTACCGCTACCGGGGCGTTGTCACCTTCGACTGCGAGGGGCAGGAGACCCTGTACATGCACCTCTTCACCGCCACCGGCTGGACGGGCGTGCTGAGCGACTGCGACGAGGGCGACCTGGAGTGGGTGGCCAAGGAGAAGGTTTTTGACCTGCCCATCTGGGAGGGGGACAAAATCTTCTTCCGTTTGCTGGAGGAGGAGCGCCCCTTCTTCTCCCTGAAACTGCGTTACGACGCGGGAGACGTGCTGTTCCAGGCGGTTCTGGACGGAAAGGAGCTGGCTCTGTGAAGGAGAAGCTGCTGGTATCCGCCTGCCTGCTGGGGGAGAACTGCAAGTACAGCGGCGGGAACAATTACTGTCCCGCTGTGGAGCGGCTGCGGGCGCGGTTTGAGCTTATTTCCGTCTGTCCGGAGCAGCTGGGGGGTCTGCCTACTCCCCGGACCCCGTCGGAACGGGTGGGCGAACGGGTCCTGACCCGGACCGGGCGGGATGTAACGGAGGCATTCCGGCGGGGGGCGGAGAAAACGCTGGACATCGCCCGGGCGGAGGGCGCGGTCAAAGCCGTCTTTCAGGTGCGCAGTCCCTCCTGCGGCTGCGGGACGGTCTATGACGGCACGTTTTCCGGCGCGCTGGTCCCCGGGATGGGCGTGACGGCGGAGCTGCTGGAGAAAAACGGCGTCAAGGTCTATGGGAGTACCCGGATCGATGCGCTTTTGGATACGGAAGGAGCGGTGTGATATGCCGGATATTTTCTTTGGAATGTTTTTTCTGGTATTTTTCCTGGTTCTGGGAACCATCCTCTTTAATCTCGTGAGGGGCGTCGGCCAGTGGAGCAAAAATAACAACTCGCCCCGGCTGACGGTCCCCGCCACGGTGGTGGCCAAGCGGGGCGACGTCAGCCATCACCATCATCAGGGTGCCAACGGCGTCGGACATACCTCGTCCGCCACCACCTATTATGTCACCTTCCAGGTTGCCAGCGGCGACCGGATGGAGTTGTGCGTCGGCGGCTCGGAATACGGATTGCTGGCGGAGGGCGACCAGGGGGACCTCTCCTTCCAGGGGACGCGATATCTGGGGTTCGAGCGGAAAGTCTAAACTGAGGGACCAGGAGGTGGATCATGGAGGACAAGCTGATTCTGTATATTGCAGTATCTTTAGACGGATATATCGCTGAAAAAGACGGCGGTATCAGTTTTTTAAATGAGACGCCGGGTCCCTCGCCCGACCTTGGTTACGAAAAGTTTTACCAATCTCTGCAGGCGATCATACTTGGGGGGAAAACCTATCGTCAAATCAAACAGGAGCTCTCGCCCGACGAATGGCCCTACGAGGGAATGCCCTGTTATGTATGCACGCGGCAGGAACATCCAGATGACCCCAACGTTCAGTTTACGTCCCTGCCGCTGGGACGTCAGATGCTGGATTTCGTCAGAGGAAAGCATACCGGAAATATCTGGCTTATGGGCGGCGGAGAGATTGTCCGCGGTTTTATGCGGGATGGCCTCATTGACCAGTATTACATCTACGTTATGCCGGTTGCCCTTGGGGACGGAATCCCGCTTTTTCCGGCAGGTTTTTCAAAAATAAATCTGAAATTGGATAGCTGCAAAAAAATTGGGGAGATTGTTGAGCTGGTTTATCGAAAGGATACTCCGGGAAGCTGACGCGCCGCGAGACAGAGAGGGGCCTGCCTCCCTCCGCAGATTGTCAAAAAAGCCCTCCGCAGAGGTTTGCCGCCCGCAGGCGGCAAACAAAACCACAGCGGCGCTTTTGGTGCTAAGCCGGCCGTTGGCCGGCCCACGGGGAAAAACACTTCGCACGAAGCGAGCGTCGAGTGTACGCCATAAGCGCACAACCGGGGTGCAGAGCAAAGCGAAACCCTTCTCAAACGTGGCGCAGCCACTTTTTTGACATGCAGAAAGAGGGCGCGGGATACTTCCCGCGCCCTCTTTCTGCCTTTATGCCAGCAGCTCGCCGGCAATCTGTTCCAAAACTGTGATGTCGCCCTCCTTCACCGCGCCCTGTATGGTGTGCACGGTGGGGCAAATCTCGATGTCCTTCATGGCGTCCAGATAACCCCGTATCAGCTTGGCGGCGGCAGGGGCCCAGGACCCGTTCTCCACGATGGCCACCCGGCGGTTTCGATAGGTCTTGTCCCGCAGATGGGCCATGAAGTGGTCCATGGCGGGGAACAGCCCGCCGTCATAGGTGGGACTCAGCACCGCCATGCGGCCATAGCGGAACGCGTCCTCCACGGCCTCGGCCTGGTCGTCCCGGCACAGATCGGCCAGCACCACCCTGGCACAGCCCCTGGCCTCCAGAATTTCGGCGAACTTCTTCGCCGCCTGGGCGGTGTTGCCATGAATGGAGGCGTAAGCCACCAGCACGCCCTCATCCTCTGGCTCATAGCGGCTCCAGAGGTCGTACTTGCCGATATAGTAGCCCAGATCCTCCCGGAGCACCGGCCCATGGAGGGGGCAGATGGTCTGAATATCCAGCCCGGCGGCCTTTTTCAGCAGGGCCTGGACCTGGGCGCCGTACTTGCCCACGATGTTGAAGTAGTAGCGCCGCGCCTCGCACAGCCACTTCTCCTCCGCGCCCAGCGCGCCGAACTTGCCGAAGCCGTCGGCGGAGAAGAGCACCTTTTCACTGGACTCATAGCTGACCATGACCTCGGGCCAGTGGACCATGGGGGCCATGACGAAGGTCAGGGTGTGCGCCCCCAGGGAGAGGGCGTCCCCCTCCTTGACGGTGACGGAGCGCCCGGCGTAATCACCGGGGAAGTACTTGGGCAGCATGGAGAAGGTTTTCGCGTTGCCCACCAGGGTGATGTCCGGATACTGCTCCAGCAGCAGCCCGATGCTCCCGGCATGGTCGGGCTCCAGGTGATGGACCACCAGATAATCCGGCTTACGGCCCGCCAGCTCGTTTTTCAGCTTCTCCAGCCACTCTGCCGCCGCCCGGCGGTCCACGGTGTCCATCACGGCAATTTTCTCATCCAGAATCAGATAGGAGTTGTAGGATACGCCGTTGGGGACCAGATACTGGCTTTCGAACAGATCAATAGATGTATCGTCCACGCCGATATAGCGCAGGCTGGGGGAGATATGGAGATCGCTCATAGGGTGATCGTCCTTTCTTCGGTATTTTCTCTCACATTATAATGACCAATCGCGGCCTTGTCAACCGGAGATTTCCGTGAACAAAACCGGCCCCCTTCTGAAGTATGGAAGGGCTGACCGTCCGCCGTAATCCCGCATGGCCCCGCACAACCACTACAGGCAGCGCGGAAAGATAATCTTTTCCTGCCGATAGGAAAAGAAAAATATTGAAGAGACCTTTAGGGCTTGTTTGAAAATTGTCAACACGCCCCAATAACGGGCCTTTTTCTGCCATACTGCGTTAAATTTTCTTGCCATCCGTCAGGATGCCTGCGAAAATTTGCCTTGTCTGGCAAAAAAATTCCTCGCTATTGGGCATATCGCCAATTATCAAACAAGCCCTAACCTCGAGACGAACACCACTGCTGTTCCACAATTTCGCCTCAGCCCTAAACCGCCGCGGCGGTCCACGGGTGACGGGATGGCTCTCCTGATCCGGGAATAGCATAAAGCCGCATGGTTTTCCAAAAACCGGCCGGGTTTCCCAAAAGCCGCATGGTTTTTCCGAAAACCGGCCGGGTTTTCCCGAAGCCGCATGTGCTTTTCGAAAACCGGGGAGGCTTTCAGAAACCCCTCGGCCCCCTGCTCCCGGCAATACACCCGCAGAGCGCACATTGACAACTGTATACAGGAAAAATTTCAACAAAAGGGCGGGGAAAGAAGTCGAACTCCCACTTTCTTTGCCAAATATCAGGACAGGCTGTTTGAAAATTTGACTACCGGGAAAAAATCTGCTACAATAGCCCCATTCCAACTGAGAAGCGAGGAATTTACCATGAGAAAACGCCTGTTGACATTTGTGCTGGCCAGCCTTCTGCTCCTGGCAGCCATGCCCGCGGCCGCGGCGGCGGAGACGGGATATACCGACGTTCCCTCCGGCCACTGGGCCGAGGAGAGCATCCGCCGGGCCACGGACCTGGGTCTGTTCCAGGGGGTGGGCAAGGGCCGCTTCGGCCTGGGCCGCCCCATCTCCCGCGCCGCCTTCGCCACGGCGCTGTGCCGCCTCTTTGACTGGGAGGAGGTCCGTCCGGACCGTCCCTCCTATGCCGATGTGGCAAAGGACAGCTGGTATTATGCCGCCGTCGAGACCCTGCTGTCCAACGACGCTGTGGCCGCCTCCGGTCACGAATTCCGTCCGGGGGAGGACCTGACCCGGGGGGAGATGGCCTCCATGCTGGTGCGGGGGCTGGGCTACACATCCCTGGCGGGAACCGCGGCCAGCTACGGCGGTCCCTTCACCGATGTGAGCGTGAACCGGGGCTTTATCACCCTGGCCTATGACCTGGGGCTGGTGAGCGGCAAGGGAAACGGACGCTTTGACCCCGACGGCTCCGCCACCCGGGAGCAGGCCGCCGCCGTGCTGATCCGTGTCCACGATCAGCTCGCCGCCGCCTCCACTCCCCTTGCCAGCGCCGAGGGCCTGCGCCTGATTACCCCGGCCACCCCCACCGCCCGGGAGGGCCAGGAGCTGCCCATCACCCCCCTGGAGCCCCTGCCGGAGCTGTACGCCGCGCTGCGCCGGCTGAAGAACAACGGGGAGGATATGTCCCAGATGGTCCTGCGCCTGACGGCGGGCGGGATGCGCACGGTGACGGACGCGGGGGGCAACCCCGTGGCCGCCAGCACCCTGATCTCCGCCAAGGAGGTTCAGGAGATCCTGGCCCGGCGGGACGTGAACCGCTACTACTCCGACCAGTACGAGAGCGCCTACTGCACTTACGCTCCCAACGCCTACCAGACGGCCACCGTGTGGTATCAGAGCGAGGAGAGCATGGCTGCAAAGCTTCAGCTGGCCCGCCTGTTCGGGGTCACCAGGTATATTCTGGCCTAAAGCCGCGCCGCGGGGAGTATTCCCCGCGGTTTTATTTCGCGTTCCCTCTTGCCAGGAGAAAAAATATATGATATTGTGCCTTTATAATACTTAGGAGGAATACAACATGGACATCCGCAATTTGAAGGGCTCCATTGTGGCCCTGGTGACCCCCTTCCACGCCGACGGCTCGGTCAACTTCGAAAAGCTTCGGGAGCTGACCGAGTGGCATATAGACAATAAGACCGACGCCATCCTCGCCCTGGGCACCACCGGCGAGAGCTCCACCATGACCCACGAGGAGGACGACGCGGTCCTTCGCTGCGTCATCGAGACGGCGGCGGGCCGGGTGCCCGTCATCGCCGGGACGGGATCCAACTCCACCCAGACCATGCTGGAGAAGAGCCTGCGGGCGGAGAAGCTGGGGGCGGACGGCCTGCTGCTGATTACTCCCTATTACAACAAAGGCAACCCGGAGGGCATCCGCCGCCACTTCCTCACGGTGGCCGACGCGGTGCATATCCCCTGCATCCTCTACAACGTGCCCGGCCGGACGGGCTGCGCCATCTCTGCGGAGAATGTGGAGGCCCTCAGCAAGCACCCCAACATCTGCGGCATCAAGGAGGCCAGCGGGGATATGTCCTACGCCATGAAGATCGCCCACTGCGTGGGCCCGGACTTCGCCCTCTGGTGCGGCAATGACGACATCACCCTGCCCCTGCTGTCCATCGGCGGCAGCGGCGTAATCTCCGTGTGGGCCAACATCATGCCCCTGGAGTGTCACAATATGGTCATGGACTACCTGGAGGGCCGCCGGGAGCAGGCGGTGGCCGCAGCGGTCAAGTATCTGGATCTGATGAACGGCCTTTTCATGGAGGTGAACCCCATTCCTGTGAAGACCGCCCTGAACCAGATGGGAAAGGAGGCGGGCCCCTTCCGCCTGCCGCTGTGCGAGATGACTCCGGCCCACCAGGAGCAGCTGCGCTCGCTGCTGGAGAAGGCGGGGCTGGTGAGATGAAAATCCTGCTGATCGGCCATGGCCGCATGGGACGCCTCATCGAGCAGACCGCCCTGGCCGCCGGGGACGCCTTGGGGGGAATCATCGACGTGGGAAACCTGGAGGACCTGCAGACCATCGGCCGGGTGGCGGACGTGGCCATCGACTTCTCCGCCCCCGCCGCCCTGCCCGCCGTGGCCCGCTATGTGCGGGAGACGGGGACCCCTCTGCTCTCCGGCGTCACGGGGCTGAGCGGGACGGAGCTGGCCGTATTTGACGACCTGGGGCGCTGCGCCCCGGTGATCCACTCCGCCAACTACTCCCTGGGCGTGGCGGTGTTCCGCCGGGTTCTGGCGGAGGCGGCGGAGACCCTGGCGGATTTTGACATCGAGATCGTGGAGACCCACCACAATCAGAAGGCCGACGCCCCCAGCGGCACCGCCAAGCTGCTGCTGGAGGCCGTAGATCCCCAGCGCCGCCGCACGCCGGTCTATGGCCGCCGGGGCGTCACCGGTCCGCGGGAGAAGCGGGAGATCGGCGTACACGCCCTCCGGGGCGGCACCGAGGCCGGGACCCACACCGTCAGCTTCTTCGGGCCCGACGAGGTCTTTGAAATCACCCACCGGGCATCGTCCCGGCAGATTTTTGTCAACGGAGCGCTGCACGCCGCCAGAAAGCTGGCCGGCCTGCCCAAGGGGCGCTATGAACTGGAAGAACTGTTATTTGGAGGAAGAAAAGGATGATGGACGCGAGGGAGATCATTGCCTACATCGGCTCCGCCGAGAAGAAGACGCCGGTAAAGGTCTATATCAAGGAGCGGCAGCCCGTGGCCTACGGCAAGGCCCATGTGTTCGGCGAGGGGGCCAGCAAGGTGGTCTTCGGCGACTGGCGGGAGCTGGGCCCCCTGCTGGCGGACCAGGTGGACGGCATCGAGGATATGGTCATTGAGAACGACCGGCGCAACAGCGCCATCCCTCTGCTGGACCTGACCAGCCTCAACGCCCGCATTGAGCCCGGCGCGATCATCCGGGAGCAGGTAGAGATTGGCGACAACGCCGTCATCATGATGGGGGCCGTCATCAATATAGGCGCCGTTGTCGGCGCGGGCACCATGATCGACATGGGAGCCATCCTGGGGGGCCGGGCCACGGTGGGGAAGAACTGCCACATCGGGGCCGGAGCCGTTCTGGCCGGCGTCATCGAGCCCGCCAGCGCCACGCCGGTGGTCGTGGAGGACGGGGTCCTGGTGGGGGCCAACGCGGTGGTCATCGAGGGAGTCCGCGTGGGCAGAAACGCGGTGGTGGCCGCCGGGGCGGTGGTCATCGAGGACGTGCCGGAGAATGCGGTGGTGGCCGGATGTCCCGCCCGGGTCATCAAGATGAAGGACGAGGGCACCACCCAGAAAACCGCCCTGGAGGCGGCCCTGCGCCAGCTGTAATACTTTTTCCAAATGTGACGGAGTGCAAGAGAAAGCGGCGCAGTATGGCGGGAAAAAGACTGGCCGGACGGCGTTCAACGCGTGTGCATACGGGTTCTAAGAAATAGCACAACAGAGAGACGATACGAAGAAGGAGCGTGAGCGGAGATGGACAGGAAGTGGACAATGCACCCGCGGGACGGGTATGTGCGCATCGACAACCCCGGCGGCCGGCAGCTGGGCCTGGCACCGGACAGCCGGGTGAGTATCCTGACCGTGGACGGGTTGGCCTTCAAGGACTTTCTGGGGACCGGGGAGCTGGTTCCCTATGAGGACTGGCGGCTGAGCTATGAGGAGCGGGCGCAGGACCTGGCCCGGCGGCTGGGCGTGGAGGACATCGCGGGGCTGATGCTGTACAGCGCCCACCAGCTGATCCCGGCCAGAGGGCCCCGTGCCGCCGTGTTCGGCGGAACCTACGACGGAAAGCCCTATGAGGAGAGCGGAGCCGCCCCCTGGGATCTGACGGATCAGCAGCGGACCTTCCTCCTGCGGGACAAGGTGCGCCATGTGCTCATCATGGGCCTGGAGAGCACGGAGGCCGCCGTACGGTGGAACAACAAGCTTCAGGCCCTGGCGGAGGGCGACGGCTTCGGCATCCCCGCCAACAACAGCACCGACCCCCGCCACGGCGCGGACTCCTCCGCCGAGTACAAGGGTCAGACGGGGGAGGACATCTCCAAGTGGGCCAACGGCATCGGCCTGTCGGCCTCTTTCGACCCGGAGGTGGTGCGGGAGTTCGGAGAGATCGGGGCAAAGGAGTACCGGGCCCTGGGCATCGCCACGGCCCTCTCCCCCCAGATCGATCTGTCCACCGAGCCCCGATGGATGCGCTTTGCCGACACCTTCGGCGAGCACACACAGATGGCCATTGATATGGCCAAGGCCTACTGCGACGGCTTCCAGACCACCGAGGGCGCGCCGGAGGGCTGGGGCCGGGACAGCGTGAACACCATGGTCAAGCACTTCCCCGGCGGCGGCATGGGGGAGGCCGGGCGGGACGCCCACTACGCCTACGGAAAATACGCGGTCTATCCGGGGAAGAACTTCGCCGAGCACCTGCGGCCTTTCACCGAGGGCGCCTTCGCCCTGGACGGCCCCACGGGGAAGGCCAGCGCGGTGATGCCCTACTACACCATCTCCCACGGCATGGACGTGAAAAACGGCGAGGACGTGGGCAACTCCTTCAGCAAGTACCTCATACAGGACCTTCTCCGGGAGAAGCTGGGCTATGACGGCGTGGTATGCACCGACTGGGGCATCACCCACGACGAGGGCCGCACCGAGGAGGAGTTCGCCGGCAAGTGCTGGGGCGTGGAGGGCCTGACGGAGGCGGAGCGACACCTGAAGGCCCTGGAGGCCGGAGTGGACCAGTTCGGCGGAAACAACGATGTGGCCCCGGTGCTGGAGGCCTACCGGATGGCCTGCGAGAAGTACGGGGAGGAGGCGGCCCTGGCCCGGTTCCGGCGCTCGGCCTACCGGCTGCTGCTGAACATCTTCCGGACGGGGCTGTTCGAGAACCCCTATCTGGAGCTGGAGGAGTCCCTGGGGGCGGTGGGCTGCCCGGAATTCAAGGAGAAGGGGTATCTGTCCCAGCTGAAGTCCGTGACCATGCTGAAAAACCGGGCGGGGACCTTGCCGCTGCGGGAGGGCGTCAAGGTGTACGTGCCCACCCGGCATATCCGGTCCTATCTCAGCTTCATGAGTACCCCCACCGGGGAGCAGACCGTGGTTCCGGCGGGACGGGCGGCGGCTGGCGGCTATTTCCAGGTGGTGGACACCCCGGAGGAGGCCGATGCGGCCCTATGCTTCATCGCCTCGCCCATCTCCGTGGGCTATGACCCGGAGGACCGAAGGGCGGGGGGCAGCGGCTATGTGCCCATCACGCTGCAATACCGGCCCTATCAGGCGGTATATGCCCGGGAGCACAGCCTGGCCGGCGGCGACCCCCTGGAGGACTTTACCGACCGGGGCTACCGTGGGAAGTGGAACACCGCCGCCAACGAGGAGGACCTGGATCTGGTCATCGAGACAAAAAAGCGCATGGGCGATAGGCCCGTGGTGGTCGTGGTCACGCTGAAAAACCCCATGGTCATGGCGGAGCTGGAACCCTGGGCGGACGCGCTGCTGGTGGACTACGGAGTGTCGCCCCAGGCGGTGCTGGACGTGGTGTCCGGGCGGTACGACCCCACGGGGCTGCTGCCCATCCAGATGCCGGCGGATATGCGGACCGTGGAGGAGCAGGAGGAGGACGCGGCCTTCGATATGACCTGCTACCGGGACGGCGAGGGACACGTCTACGACTTCGGCTACGGGCTGAACTTCGAGGGCGTGATTGAGGACGAGCGGACGAAACGCTATGTAAAATAAAACGGCAGGCCCCCGGATACGTCGGCGTGTATCCGGGGGCACGGTTTTTAACTTATGATCCGGCGGCTTCCTTCGCCTCCATCAGCGTTTTCAACTTCCGGTCTGCCAGACGAACCCGCGGCAAAATAGTTTTATTTCATGGGAAAATCCAAACTTGCGGGGAAAGAGTGTGGAAATCTCTGTGGAAAATGTGAAAAACTTTCGAGAACGCTTGACATTTGCCCCTCCAGCGTGCTAAAATGCCAGATAAGCAAATTTTTATGAAACGCGTGGAAGGCGTTAAGTCATTTCGTGGGCGCTCTCAGAGAACCGGCGGTCGGTGCGAGCCGGGGAGCGGCGGGGTGGCGGCTGGCGCCGGAGCGGGCCGCCCCAAAGAAGTTTTTCCGGTAGGGCGGCACGGGGCTGCCTCCGTTATGCGGGCAGGGGCTTGTTGGAGTCCCGATAAGAGCGCGTCCCCGAGGACGCGAATCCGGGTGGCACCGCGGTGAAGAAAATCATCGTCCCGGGAGCAGAGCTCTGCTCCCGGGGCGTTTTTTGTCCTCCGGCAGGGCGAAACCCACTATCTGATGAAAAAAGGAGAAGCAGATCACCATGAAAACCATCGAAATTTCCGACGTGACCCTCCGACTGGCCGAGGGCGGCGGTGCACTGAGCTTCAAGGAGCGGGTGGAGATCGCCCGGACGCTGGACCGGCTGGGGGTGGACCAGATCGAACTGCCCGCCCTGAAGGATGACAAAGGGGATGTGCTGCGCAACAAGACCATCGCCTCGGTGGTGACCTCGGCGCGGCTGGCCGCCGCCGTGGGCCTGACGGAGGAGAGCGTGGAGGCCGCCTGGGACAGTGTGAAGGGTGCGCGCCGGCCGGTGCTGCACGTGATGCTCCCGGCCTCCTCGGTGCAGATGGAGTACGTGTGCCACAAAAAAGCGCCCGCCATGCTGGAGCTGGCCAAATCTCTGGTGGCCCGGGCTCGGTACTTCACAGAGCACGTGGAGCTCTCCGTCCTGGACGCGACCCGGGCGGAGGAGGACTTTTTGTGCCGGCTGCTCGCCGAGGCGGCGGCGGCCGGGGCGGCGGTGACGGTGTGCGACTCTGCCGGGATCATGACGCCGGACGAGTGCGCGCTCTTTGTCCGCAGCCTGCTGGAGAAGGTCCCCGGGCTGGGGAAGGTGCGGCTGGGGGTGGAGCTCAGCGACGGGCTGAGGATGTCTGCGGCCTGCGCCGCTGCGGCGATAGACGCCGGCGCGTCGGTGGTGAAGGCGGCCATCACGCCCATGGGCGTGCCCTCCACCCAGGATCTGG
The DNA here is from genome assembly GCA_910584045.1 of uncultured Oscillospiraceae bacterium. Taxonomy (GTDB): domain Bacteria; phylum Bacillota; class Clostridia; order Oscillospirales; family Oscillospiraceae; genus Pelethomonas. Next base: position 78,527 of record CAJTYO010000002.1, read on the forward strand.
CGGCCTATCTGACGGCCAGGGGCGAGGGCAAGGGCCTACGGTGGAATCTGCGGACCACGGAGCTGACGCGGGCGGCGGGACAGCTGCAATGGATGATGCAGACTCAGCGCAGCGGAGGCTCCCCCTTTGACAACGGGGTGGACGACACGGGTACGACGGTCTGCCTGACCGGCGGGGACAGCATCGACGAGATGGTGAAGGTTGTGCGCCATCTGGGGTACGATCTGAGCGAGGAGGACAACGCCCGGGTGTACGAGGCATTCCAGCGCATCGCGGCCAAAAAGCACTTTGTCAGCGCCCGGGAGCTGGACGCCATCGTGGCCAGCGCGGCCATGCAGGTGCCGTCGGTGTACCGGATCGCCAGCTATGTCATCACCTGCGGAAATATGACCTCCGCCATGGCGAACCTGACGCTGGAGAAGGACGGGGAGAAGCAGCAGGGCGTATGCGCCGGGGACGGCCCCATCGACGCGGCCTTCCTGGCCATCGAGCAGATCATAGGGCACCACTACGAGCTGGCGGATTATCAGATTCAGACCGTCACCGAGGGCCGGGAGGCCATGGGCTCCGCCCTGGTGAAGCTGCGGTCCAACGGAAAGTTATATTCCGGCAACGGGATTTCCACCGACGTTATCGGCGCGAGTATCCGCGCTTATATCAGCGCGCTGAATAAGATTGTCTACGAGGGGCGCGGCGGTAAGGAAGAGGCATTATGATGAAACTTTCTTTTTCCATTAAATACTGGAATCAGATGGACTGGGCCCAGTCCTGTCAGGCCGCCGCCGACGCGAAGCTGAGCGGTCTGGAGATCGACAGCGTAAAAAATCCTGTCCTGACGGCAAGAAGCAGCCCCGCAAATCCGGAAATGGCCGTGGCGGCCCGCCGCCAGCTGGCGGCGAAGGACCTGGCGGTGCCCTGCGTGGGTACGGCGGCGGACCTTATGTCCGCCGAGGCGGCGGATGAAATCCCCGCTGCGGTGGAGACGGCGGCCAACCTGCTGGTCCCCTATGTGGCTCTCCACACGGTCAGCGGCGACAGCCGGGCCGTCATCGACACGCTGGCCCCCCTGGTCGCCCTGGCGGAGAAGGCCGGCGTGACGCTCCTGCTGGAGAGCGCGGGCGCGCTGGCCGACACGAAAAAGCTGGTGGAGGTGCTGGACTACTTCGCCTGCGACCACCTGGCCGCCTGCTGGAACGCCCACAGCACCTGCCTGATGCAGCGGGAGACCCCCGAGCAGACCATCACCAACCTGGGGGCCTACGTCCGCCATGTGCGCCTGACCGACGGCGCGGCCACCGGCTCCCCGGAGCTGGTGGGCGAGGGCGAGATGCCCATGCGGGAGCTTATGAACGCCCTGAAAAGCGTCAACTACGACGGCTTCATCTCCCTGCTCTGGGACCCCGCCTGGGTGGGAGGGCTGGACGACGCGGAGATGATTCTCACCCACTACGCCGTCTATATGTCCCGCTTCGAGCGGGAGGGGCGGAAAAGCCGCCTCTACTACAACGCCGCCGGAACGGGGCAGTATGTCTGGAAGAAGGATATTGTCATCGACAGCACCTTTCCCCAGGTGCTGGACCGGATGGTGGAGGAGTTCCCGGACCAATACGCCTTCAAGTACACCACATTGGACTATACCCGCACCTATGCCCAGTTCCGGGACGACGTGGACCAGTTCGCCCGGTCCCTCATCGCCCTGGGGGTGAAGAGCGGCGACAAGGTGGCCGTCTGGGCCACCAATGTGCCCGCATGGTTTATCACCTTCTGGGCCGCCACCAAGATCGGCGCGGTGCTGGTGACGGTGAACACCGCCTACAAAATCCACGAGGCGGAGTACCTGCTGCGCCAGTCCGACACCCATACCCTGGTTATGATCGACAGCTACCGGGACAGCAGCTATGCCCAGATCATCGCCGAGCTCTGCCCCGAGCTGGCCTCCGCCCAGCCGGGGAGGCCCCTCCACTGCAAGCGGCTCCCCTTCCTGCGCAACGTCGTCACCGTGGGTTACCGTCAGGCCGGGTGCCTGACCTGGGAGGAGGCACTGTCCCTGGCGGGGAAGACCTCGCCCCAGGAGGTCCGCCGCCGCGCCGCCGCCGTGCGGCCCCACGACGTGGCCAACATGCAGTATACCTCCGGCACCACGGGTTTTCCCAAGGGCGTTATGCTGACCCACTACAACGTGGTGAACAACGGCAAATATATCGGGGACCACATGGACCTCTCCACCGCCGACCGGATGATGATCCAGGTGCCGATGTTCCACTGCTTCGGCATGGTGCTGTCCATGACAGCCTCCATGACCCACGGCGCTACCATGTGCCCCCTGCCCTACTTCTCCCCCAAGCCCGCCCTGGCCTGCGTCAATCAGGAGCGGATTACCACCTTTAACGGCGTGCCCACCATGTTCATCGCCATGATGAACCACCCGGACTTCGCCTCCACGGACTTCTCCCACATCCGCACGGGCATCATGGCCGGGGCCAACTGCCCCCCGGAGCTGATGCGGAAGGCCGCCGACGTGATGAATATGAAGCAGATCATCTCCGTCTTCGGCCAGACGGAGGCCTCCCCGGGGTGCACCATGAGCAGCTTCGACGACCCCCTGGACGTGCGCACAGAGACGGTGGGCAGCCGCTTTGCCAATGTGGAGTGCAGGATCATCGACCCGGATACCGGGGAGGAGTGCCCGCGGGGGGTCAGCGGCGAGTTCGTGGCCCGGGGCTACAACATCATGAAGGGCTATTACAAGATGCCCGCCGCCACCGCCGCCGCCATCGACAGCGAGTGCTGGCTCCACTCCGGGGACCTATGCTGCGAGGACGAGAACGGCAACTTTAAGGTCACAGGGCGGCTGAAGGACATGATCATCCGGGGCGGCGAGAACATCTATCCCCGGGAGATCGAGGAGTTCCTGTATACCCACCCCAAGGTCCGGGATGTTCAGGTTATCGGCGTACCCGATGAGCAGTACGGGGAGGAGATCATGGCCTGCATCATCCTCCGGGAGGGGGAGAGCGCCACGGAGGAGGAGATCAGGTCTTTTGTCCTCTCCCACATGGCCAAACACAAGGTGCCCCGGTATATCGACTTCGTAGACGCCTTCCCCATGAATGCGGCGGGGAAGATTCTCAAATACAAAATGCGGGAAGAGGCGGAGGAAAAGCTGGGCCTGAAGCGGGGCTGAGCCTGCCCGCCATTTGAAAGGAGGCAGGCCGCCATGCCGTCTTTGGCGGATTTTCCGGGAATTTTCACAGACACTTTGATGGGGCACGCCATACTGACGGTCTATTTGTTCGTCATCCTGGGCAGCCGAGGTCTGGAACAGGTAAAAAGACTGCCCGTTCTGCTGCTCTCCCCTCTTGTCATCTCGGTTTTCTATGTGGTACGCAGTGCCTGTCTGCCCCAGGCTACCACCGTATATCATCTTTTGGACTCCGGCATCATCCTGCTCATATGCACCCTGTGGGTGCGGTGGGCGTGGCGCTGCCGGTTCTGGCGGGCCTTCGCAGCCGTCTGTACTGCGGGGATATTCCAGGTGGCTGTCTCCACCCTCACCATGATGCTGTTCCGTGCCCTTGTTCCGAGTGAGGTGGTGTTCTGCGTCGGCATAATCCTCACGCTGGCCAGTGCCGCTCTGCTGCGCCGCCTGCGCTTCGGATTCTGGTTCAGGCTGCTGCTGGAGGATGAGGCCGGGCTGCACTGGATAGCACTGCTCCTATTCGCCATGATGGCCGTCATGGGGGCGTTCTTGCGGATGCAGAAGGGCATCCAGCCGGACTACCTGATCCTCTACTACCCGCTGGAGATTGTCATGGCGGCAATGAACGTGGGGCTGATTATGTATCTGGCCAAGCGCTTCGAGACCGCCCGGGTAGTGGCGGCCCAGCGGGATATCATCGCCCAGCAAATACTTTACGAGCGGGACCTGGAGGCCATCCGACGGGAGACGTATGCCTTCCGCCACGACTACAAAAACCTGCTGGCCGGACTGTCCCAACAGGCGGGCCAGGGTGAGCTGGAGGCTGTCCAGGCGACGCTGGCGGAGCTGGGCGCGGGTTTTGACCGGCGCATCGGGGAGAAGATCCAGGCGTCCATCCAGACCGGCAATCTGCGTATTCCCCAGGTTCGGAGCGTCCTGCTGTCCAAGCTGGCGGCCATGGGGGAGAAGGGAGTGGACTGGCGGCTGGAGGTCCTGTACCCCGTGGAACGGGTGAATATGGACGTATGGGATTTTGTGCGCTGTCTGGGCATTCTCATTGACAATGCCGCCGAGGCGGCCCTGGAGACGGAGGAGCCCTGGGTGGAGATTGTTCTGCTGGCCCGGGAGGAGACCCTGTCTCTAACGGTGTCCAACCCCTACCGGGGGACGGTTGAGCCGGACAAGATGTGGCAGGAGGGGTGGTCCACCAAGGGACCGGGGCGGGGGCTGGGACTGGCGGGCTATCTGCGCATCCTGTCGGGCTACCCCGGCGCGGTCTGCTCCACCAACTGGGCGGAGGGTGTGTTCGTCCAGGATCTCATCATAGGAGGACGTCCATGATCCATATTTATCTCTGTGACGACGACGAGGCCATCCTCCACCAGATACAGACCGCTCTGGAGTGGAAAATCTTCGTGGAAAACTACGATATGCAGGTGGTCTGTGCAGCCTCCTGTGCCCGGGAGCTCCTGGAGGCGGCGGAGGACAACCGGCGGAGCATCTACTTTCTGGATGTGGAGCTGAAGGATGGGACATGGGATGGCTTCCTGCTGGGCCGGGAGCTGCGCCGGAGGGACCCCCACAGCACGCTGGTGTATGTGACCAGCTATGGCGACCTGGCCTGGCGGACGTTTCAATACCACCTGGAGGCTTTCGACTACATTGTCAAGGAGCCGGGACAGATTGGGCCGCAGGCGGCCCGCTGTCTGGAGGCCGTCCATGACCGCCTGCTGTCGGAGCGCCGGGACCCGGCGGAGCTGTTCACTTTGCGGGTGGGGGACGAGATAAGACATATCCCTCTGGCCGATATTCTGTATTTCGAGACTGCCTCCAAGGCCCACCACGTGCTTCTCCACACCGCAGACAGCCGGGTGGACTTCCTCGGCAGCCTGGGGGAGTTGGAGCGGGAGCTGGACGGGCGGTTCATTCGGATTCACCGGGCCTATCTGGTTGCGGCGGACAAGATTGAAGCAATGGATCTGAAGCGCGGCACGGTCCGGGTCGGGGGGCGGGAATGTCTTATGTCCCGGTCCGGCTGGGCGGCTCTGCGCGTCAGAAAAGTGGACGGGCCGCTTTTTTGAGAGCGGGGTTCGGGGCGAGTTTGGCCCGAAAAGTAAAGTATTTTTATGAGGTCTGTGCTCCGCGTGGCTCATACCGGCGTTTCGCACCTCCCATACACTATAGCTCGCGCCGTTGTGTTTTGCATTTTTTATTCGGGATGAGTATTAGGGCTTGACGGGAGAGGGAAAATAGAGTAAAATGCCTCTGTAACTGTTTTGTAACTCTTTGCCCTGCTTTGTAACTATCGGAGGATACGAAATGTTCCACAAAGATAAGAAGACCAGACCAGCTCCGCAGGATAAGCCCGCCCGGAAGGAGCAGCCGCGGCAGCCCTCCAGCGCGCAGGCCGCCCGCAGCCGCCAGATGCTGGACTACCGCGCCCGCCACCGCTTTCCGGAGTCAAGCAGCTCGTATGGTCAGCTCCGCCTGCTGGTGCGGGGCAGTATGCCGCTGCTGCATCAGAAGATGAACGGGGTTATCTACCGCATCCGTGCGTTTTTCTCCAAGGTGGCCGCCCGTACCCGGCGCGGAACCCCCAAGCACCGGCTGATCCAGTCGGCGGTGTTTCTGGCCGCCAGTCTGGCCCTGGTGATATACGCCGCCTTCCAGGTGCTCTATACCACGGCAACCACCCTGTCCTTCGAGGGGCGGGAGCTGGGGACCGTGGCCAGCGAGGAGGAGGCCCAGGCCGCCGTCAAGCAGGTGGAGAGCTCCATCTCCCAGGTGCTGGGCAGCAGCTTTACCCTGGCGCCGGACAAGGTGTCCTATACCACCGGTCTGACCTATCGGGGCAAGCTGGTGCAGGAGGCTGACCTGGAGACCGCCCTGAGCGAATCCCTGCGGGTGGTGGAGCATGGCTACGTCCTGTACGTGAACGGGGAGTTTATTGGGGCCACCCAGACGGAGGGCGCTTTCGAGGGCCTGCTGGATCAGGTGTCTGCGGGATTCCGAAATGAGAATACCATTTCTATCGACTTTGTGGAGGCTGTGGAGATCCGGGAGTGCGATCTGCCGGTGGAGGACTTCACCAATTTGGCGGACGCGGCCCTGCTGCTCAACAGCACCAAGGCCGGCGAGGTTACCTATACTGTGAAGAAGGGCGACTGCTGGTCAGTTATCGCCCAGGATCACAACATGACCAGCGACGACCTGCTGCGGCTGAACCCCGGGTTTGACATCGAACGGCTGCAGATCGGCGACGAGCTGCTGATCAGCAACGCCGTGCCCTATCTGACCGTCAAGGCCACCCAGATGGAGTACTATGAGGAGGACATCCCCTACGAGATCGAGTATCGGGATGACGACACCATGTGGGAGGGCGACACCAAGATCATCTCCAAGGGAGAGTACGGCAGGGCCAACACCTCCGCCAAGGTCACCTATGAGGGCGTGACCGAGATTGAGCGCGAGATTGTTTCGCAGGATATTCTCCAGGAGCCCGTCACGGAGATCCAGGCACGGGGCACCAAGGAGCGCCCCAGCTGGGCGCCCACCGGCTCCTTCCGCTGGCCCGTCAGCGGCGGCACCATTACCTCCCGGTATGGCTCCCGGAACATCTTTGGCGGAACCTCCTTCCACGGCGGCATTGATATTGCCAAGTCCTACGGCACCGACATCGTGGCCGCAGACGGCGGTGAGGTCATCTATGCCGGCTGGATGGGCAGCTTCGGCTATCTGGTGCAGATCGACCACCAGAACGGCTTTGTCACCTACTACGCCCACAACAGCAGCATTCTGGTCAGTGTGGGCGACAAGGTCTACAAGGGCCAGCACATTGCGGAGATGGGCTCCACCGGCCGGAGCACCGGCAACCACTGCCATTTTGAGGTCCGATACAACGGCGAGCGGCAGAATCCGATGAACTATCTTCCCTGATCAAAAGAACACTGCGCGAGGGTCCCGGCTTGAGGCCGGGGCCCTCGCTGCTTTGCGTACCAAATTTTTTTATATTGTCTGCAACGATTGTGCAAACCAAAACGTATATAGATACAAAAGGCGGTGAGACAGTGGAGCAAAAATGGATACGGGCCATCCAGCGGCATGGCTCCCGCCAGGCGGCGGAGCAGCTGGTGGAGGCCTATTATGACGAGATGTACCGCTTTGCCTACCGCCAGACCGGGAACAAGGAGGATGCCATGGATCTCACTCAGGACATTTTCTTGGCGGTTCTACGGGCCCTGCCCTCCTATGACCGGCGGAGAGCGGGGTTTCGTACCTGGCTCTACCGTGTCGCAGTCAACAAGGCTGTGGACGCCCGCCGCCGGTTCGGACCAGCGACTGTGCCCATGGAGGAGGTGGATATCCCGGCGGAGGAGGACTTTGTGGGGAACATCCAGAACCGGGTTCTGCTGGAACAGGTCGAGCGATGGGTTGCCGGACAGGACACCGAGGCACAGGCTGTGTTCCGACTACACCTCTACGGTGAGAAGACCTTCCCGGAGATTGCGGCGATTCTAGACAAACCGGAGAGCGCCGTCAAGAGCCAATACTACCGCCTGCTTGGTCGACTGAGAAAGGAGTTTGATCCCTGTGAATGACCGTACCCGCGTCCCCATGCCCACGCCTATGGAGCGAGGAGCCGCCATCCGCCGGATAGTGGACCGGGGGCTGGCTCCGGCGAGACCCGCCTGGCGGACGCTGCCCCTGTCCACCCTGGTGTTCGGGGTGGAGGACTGCCTGTTTTTGGCGGTGGTGCTTGGGCTGTCTCCTGCGGTGCTGGTGCGTGCGCCCGCAGAGATCTTTGCGGAGCACCTGGCGGCGGTGATTTTTATTACCTCTCCTCTGCTGTATGCCACCGCCTATGCGTTGACCATGTGGAAGGAGGCGCTCAGCGGTACGATGGACTGGAAGCGGACCTGCCGACTGCCCCTGCAGACCCTGATGGCCCTGCGGATGCTGCTGTTCGGCGGGGCGGCAGTGCTGGTGTGCGTGCCGGTGAACCTGCTGCTGTGGTGGGCCAGCGGGGGGGCGCTGCCCCTGGTCCGGGTGCTGGGAGTGTCCTTTTCCAGCCTGTTTTTGTACGCGGCTCTGTCCCTTGCCTGCCGCCGCCTGCGGTGGGGACCGGCGGTGCCCATGGCGCTGTGGTCCCTGCTGGGCCTGTATTTCATGCAGACGAGGGCTGCTCTGCCGCTGGACAGGATTCCTACTGCCATCTTTTTCCTGCTGGCCGGTGGCGGGCTGCTTCTCTGCACCGGCCAGCTCCACGCCATGCTCCATAGCACTAACAAAGGAGGATTTACCTATGCTTTCCGTTGAACACGTCACCAAGAGGTACGGCAATTTCACCGCCCTGGAGGATGTTTCCCTCTCCTTCGGCCCCGGAGTCTACGGCCTGCTGGCCCCCAATGGGGCGGGGAAGACAACGCTTATCAAGATGCTTACCACCCTGCTCTTCCCCACCTCGGGCCAAATTTTGTGGAACGGGGAGGATATCCGGGCTTTGGACGAGAAGTATCGGGCCATACTGGGCTACCTGCCACAGGAGTTTGGCTATTACCCCTACTACACGCCCCGGCAATTCCTGCGCTACGCCGCCGCCCTCCAGTGCATCCCCCGCCGGGAGGCGGAGGAGCGGATTGAACGGCTATTAAAGCTGGTGGGCTTGGAGGACGCGGCGAACAGGAGACTGCGGCAGTTCTCCGGAGGGATGCTCCAGCGGGTGGGCATCGCTCAGGCCATGCTCAATGAGCCCGAGGTGCTGATCCTGGACGAGCCAACTGCTGGGCTGGACCCCCGGGAGCGGGTGCGGTTTCGGAACCTGATCCACTCCCTGGCCTCGGATCGGATCGTCATTCTTTCCACCCATATTGTCTCTGACATCGAGACCATCGCCGGGCAGATCGTCATGTTCCGGGATCACAAGCTCTACTGCTGCGACAGTCCCGCATCCATCTGCGCTCGATTCCAGGGGCAGATCTTCGAGGTTCCGGCGGGGACGGCGGTACAGTCCGGTCAGTTCCTCCTCAGCGAGCGGCAGGGAGAACAAGGGCCGGTGGCGCGTCTTCTGTGCGGCGAGCCACCGGAGGGCGGCGTGCCCGCCGCACCGGGGCTGGAGGACGCGTTCCTGGCTATCTATCGGGAGGGGGCGGTATGAGTCTGCTGCGATACGAGTGGCGAAAGCTGGCGGGGACGCCGGCGCTGTGGGCCTTTCTGACGCTGTGTCTAGTGTTCAATGGGTTTCTGCTGTACGCCTCCATGTGGACCTGTCGGGAATTCAATGAGGGCAGCGCCATTGCCGCCCGGCTGGGGCAGCGGGTGGACGAAAACTTTGCGGAGGGCTGCGCCCGCTTGCCCTGGCCGGAGACCTCTGATAAAAGGGAGGAGAGGGAGAACCTGCTGGCCGTCCTCCGGGGACTGGAGGACCCCCTGGTGCGCTATGACGGCCAGCTTCTGCGACAGTTCTATGCCGATATACTCCGGAGCTCCTCTTGGGAGGCGGTCCTCATGGACATAAAACTGCAGCAGGTGGAGCGCCGGGCCGGACAGCTTGCCCGGACCGGCGCGGCTATGGATTTTTTCGCCGGCCCCGTTACCGTGGAGGCCAACAGCTTTCTATACAAGATTTTTTTCAAGGCCCTGCTGATGGAGGGCGTTCTGCTGGGCGCTCTGTCCATGCTGTGTCTGCTGGACCACGAGCGGGCCAACCGGACCACGGCGGCGCTGTGTGTCTCCCGGACCGGGCGGCGGCTATGGCGGACCAAGGCGGCGGCGGGAGTGACCGCCGCGCTGGCGCTGTATCTGCTGCTGGCTGTGGCCAGCTTTATGCTGTACTTCGCACTGTGGGATTATTCCGGCGTATGGGGGGCCAGTATGGCCAGCCAGTTTAACACCGGTATCTGGAGCAGGAGCGATGTCCAGTATGAGACCAGCCGGCCATTCATACCATGGGCGGATTTCACTGCGGGAACCTATCTGCTGTCTGCCGTGGGGCTGGGAGCGGCACTGACGGTGGTATTTACCCTGCTGGCGGCGGTATGCGGTATATTGGCGGGGAACGCCTACGTCTCCACCGTGGCGATGGTACTTCTCGTCATGACCGGCTGGGCGGCATGGTACGCGGGCTATATGGGGGGGAACTGGGCGGTCTTCGTCACTCTCTCCTTCTTTCCAACCAGCCTGCTGGACCAGACCCTGGGGTGGTTTACTGAGGGGGGCATCATATATTTTATTCCCTGGCAGGAGACCGTGACCACGGCGCTGTGGCTGCTGCTGGGCGGTGGTGGGACGGCGATGGCGTTGAGTCGATTCAGGAGAAAGGATGTGTTGACATGAGCCTTTTTGGGCAGGAAATGCGGAAAATCTGGCGGCCGGGCATTATGGCGGCGCTGGTGGTGCTGGGCGGATTGTACTATACGCTGCGGCTGAGCTTCTTCGTGGAGCAGATTGACGGAGGCCGCTGGCGCTGGGATGAGCAGGCGGCGGAGTACCAGCTGCGCAGGGAGCTGATGGAGCAGTATGGCCCCGTGTTGGATTTTGCAGATCTCCCCTCCCTGGAGCGGAGGCTGGAGGAGGAGAAAGCGCGATTTGAGGAGCTGGTGCGGGATGTGCCGGAGGCGGTGGAGGCAGGGCTGACCACCTACGATGCCTTATACGCTATCTGGGATGGAGACATAGAGGCAGTGAATCGGCTGACCGCTCCAGGCGTAACGCTGACGCTTGAGGAGGGCTTCGAGATTCTCAACACTGTGCGGCCGAACACCAATTACAGCGAGGTCTATGCCCTGGACTACTTTTTGAGCAGGGCGAGCATCTATACGGACGATGTGTTTTCTCTTTCTGAAAGCCCCCATTTCGAGGATGACCCGCCGTGGGTGCGATCGCGGTTGGCAGAGCTGGAGGAGCAGCGGGGACTGGGGATCAACCTTCTGAGCGAGCACTTCCCCAGGTATTTCACCCTCGAGTACATCAAGTTTGCGGCGGTGTGGGTGGTGCTGAGCGTCATCCTGCTGCTCTCCCCCACCCTGGTCCGGGACCGGCTGCGCCGTACACGGGCCATGCAGTGGGCCTCCTGCCGGGGACGGCGGGTGCTGGAGGTTCAGATGGCGGCGGGATTGGCATCCTCTTTGCTGGCGACAGCGGTCAATATTGTGGTGCTGGCCGTTCCGCTGGCGGTCAAGGGGGCGGGAAGCTTCTGGGACTGCCCCCTCTTTACCTGTGAGAGGAGTCCCTTTCCCTGGTACGACTGGACCTATGGGCAGTATCTGCTGGTCATGGCGGGGATGCTGCTGGTTCTCGGTCTGATCACTGGGGCGCTGACCCTGTTCCTTTCCCAGTACAGCGCCAACTATGTGCCCATGATGCTGAAGGCTGTGCCGCTGTTTGTGATGGTGGGGATGCTGTTTGGCTATACGCTGATGGAGGATATGTTCTGCTTTTCCAGAACCAACGGCCTTTTCAGCAGCGCACCCCCGGCGTTCGAGGTCCCTGTCTTCGCCGCCGTGCTGGCCCTGGGATTGGGGCTGTGCGCCTGGACCTGCTCGCGGCAGAGGAGGCGGGAGCTGTAGGAGCGGAGATATCTGATGCGATTCACATATAATGGTTTTTGTCTCGAGATTAACCTTCTTTTTGTTCCTGTTTCAAGAAAAAGTAGGGGGTGTCCGCCCTGTTCCCAGATGTTTGTTTAGCAGCTCGGTTCGGCCTCTTTCATCCGCTGGATTAAATCCCGTATCATTTGAGGCGTAACAATATGCGGAAGCATATAATCGAGATATTCGGCCACACCCCAAAAATTTGTCATAAACAGCCGGTCAGTCTTCGAATTGTTGTCTTCCGGTTTCAGCTGATGAAGGTCGATCAGGAAATCGTAAAAGATATTCCGAGCATTTTTGTATTGGAATAGCTCATTGAAATGCATATCCGTCCGGAATTCCGGCAGGTACTTCTGATCACTCTCGATATAAACTTCGGCGGAAGCGCGGATATCCGCGCTGGAAGAACCAACCAGAACGCCAAATGTTCCTGAATCTACGATCCAGCCGCCATAGGACGTGTCGTAGTAGGAAAAATCGCGTTCGGAAAAATTGAAGCAGACTTCTGTGCTTTCGCCTGGCTGTAGGTATACTTTGCGGAAATGTTTCAGCTCCTTTTCAGGGCGCGGCAGGCGTGCATGCGTATCTCGAATATAGCACTGGACAACCTCAGCACCGGCGGTGGAGCCAGTGTTAGTAATTGTGATTGCGGCGCTGAGCGGCTGTCCAGCCTTGCAGAAGGCGCTGGAGAGCCGGGGGCTGCCGTACTGGAACTGGGTGTAGGACAGACCATGTCCAAAAGGGAACCGTGTGGGCAGCTTCCTCTTTTCATAGTAGCGATAGCCGACATAGATGCCTTCTCCGTAGATTGTACGATAGTTTTCTCCGGGGAAGTTCAGATACCCGGGCGTATCCTCCAGACGGGCCGGCATTGAGACAGCCAGCTTGCCGCTGGGAGATGCCAGACCGAACAGCAGGGCTGCCGCAGCATATCCGCTGCCTTCGCCGCTGTACCACATGTCAAGGATTGCCTTGACAGAGTCGGCCCAGGGCATTTCTATCGCCTCGCCATGCTGCAGGACGACCACGGTATTGCCCTGAGACTTTGTGACAGCATCAATCAACATGTTATGCGAGGGTTGAAGAGACATATCCTTCCGGTTATAGTCGTCGTCCTCAAGGGGAAGACGCGCGGCGGCAAATATGACTGCGGCATCGCAGGAAGACGCGGCTTCCACTGCTTGGGCGAGCAGGGCTTCGTCGGTTGTATCGTCAGATCGATAGCCCTGTGCGTATACGATTTCCACACTCTCCGGACAAAGGCTGCGTATTTCATCAAGAGGAATGTCCACTGTTTTTGCAGGTACGCACGCGCAGCCGCTGCCCTGAAATACCGGGTGTACCGCAACGTCGCCAATAATAGCGATTTTATGTACATTTTCCGACCGAAAAGGCAGAACCTGGTCCTGATTTTTCAGCAGAACAGCACTGCGTATGGCAGCGTTTCGCGCAAGCGTATGGTTGGCGGTGAAATCAATGCTGTCCAACGGCTTGCCCTGGCGGGTATATCGTTCGACAGTGTTCAGAATGCGTGCGCAGTGTGTGTTTAAAATATCTTCCCCCATCGTTCCATTTCGAACGGCGTCGGCCAAAAGGGCGGGGGCGCTTTCACTGTACGGCATCTGCCAGTCTAGGCCGGCCTTAAACGCGGCAACAGGGTCTTTAATGGCGCTGGAATCAGAGATGACCATACCCTCAAAATTCCAATCTTTTCGCAGGACGTCTGTCAGCAGCCATGGACTCTCGGAGGCCTGAACGCCGTTGAGGCGATTGTATGAAGACATAACCGCCGCAGGTTTGCCGACGCGGATAGCGCGCTCAAATGCAGCCAAGTAGATTTCGCGTAATGCCCGCTCCTCGACAACGCTGTCATAGATGCTGCGCATATAGTTGGAATTATTGCATACGAAATGTTTCAGACAGGCGCCGACCTGCTCCCTTTGCAGTCCAATGACAAAATGTCCGGCCATTTCGCCTGCCAGGCAGGGGTCCTCGGAGTAATACTCAAAGCCACGGCCGTCTAAAGGATGCCGGCGTGTATTCATGCCTGGCCCAAAGAGCAGACCAATGCCGTGCCCCTTGCATTCATTGGCAACTGCGGCGGCAACCTCCTCCGCCAGCTCCACATCCCAGGAGCAGGCCAGCGCGGAGCCTGTGGGAAAGCATGTGGCGTCAACCGTCATACTTTGCCCGGCCTCTGTATCCAGCTTGGCATCAATATTCTGCCGGAATTCCTGTTTTGTAGGGTCAATGGATGCCTGGCCATTAAGATGGCGCAGTCCGTTGGTCCCGTCGCTCATGACCAGCATGGGGATGTTATATTCCGGAAATTCGCGGGTCCGCCAAAGCGCACCGTCAACGCACAGACGCGTCTTGGCCTCTAACGACATAAAATCAAGCATTTTTTTAATATCCATGGTGTATCCTCAAACCTCTCTTATTTTGTCCAGATATCCTGGGCGGCCTGCAAAAATTCATCGACCGTGTACTGCCCTGCAGCATATGCACATACGGCGTCGCCAAGCAGTTGGGCGCTGCCCTCGCCCTCAGGATAAAGTGCATTGTAAATGCCGAGTACTTTATTGGCGTCTATATACTCCTTTAATTTGGCGCCCAGGGGGCCGACATCTTCGGCAGATACGGGGATATTTGTCAGCGCGGGCACCAGCTTCATTTCCTTGACCATATACGCCTGACCTTCTTCTGTGCAGGAAAGCCATGTCAAGAAATCCTTGGCGGCAGCGGTCTCCGCTTCTCCACTGTCCTTGTTGATATGCCATATCGGAGCCGGCGAGGCAAAAATAACATCATTTTTCGCGGAATCTTCACTGATGCAGAACGGGAACATGCTTACGTTCATTTCGGGGTCCACGGAATCCAGAGAAGGCTGGGAATAGGAGCCGCCGAACATCATGGCGGTATTGCCGCTGGTAAAGGACGAAACTTCACCTACAAAATCCGTGTTGAAGGGCTTCTCTCCGAATTCGATTTCTGTGTCGATCCATTTTGCAAGCTGGATAAAGGGCTCGTTGCCGAGAAAGGTTGCGGTGCCGCCGTTCAGTCCGTCAATAAAGGACAGAGGATCGGCCTGCAGGGCAAGGCCCATGCTGAATATAAACATGCCGGCCTGATAGTAGCTGCTGTATTCGTTGGAGATGGGGCCCTCCGCGTAGCCGAATTCTACCAGCTTTTGACAAACCTCTCGGAATTCGGACAGGGTTGTGGGGATTTCCGTAATGCCGGCAGCGGAGAAAGCGTCCACATGATACACGCAGCCGTTACCCTCCATTGCCACAGGAAAGCCATAAATTTTACCGTCGATGGAGGTTGTGTCAACTGCCACGTCCGGCATATATTGAACCCATTCCTCCCGGGAGAGGTCCTCCAAGTAGTCTGCCCACAGGGCCATGTCGTTATAGCCGTTTGTTTGAAAAATTGTCGGGCCCTTATTGGAAGTGAATTGAGTTTTTAACGTTGTGGCATAGTTGTTTCCGGAGGTCTCCACCGTTATGACTACGCCGGGATGAGTCTCAGTGTATGCGGCGGCAGCGGCCTTCAGCGCCTCGTCAATCTCTATTTTCTGCTGGAAAATAGTTACTTTGACGGGCTCGTTCTCTTTTGCGCATCCCGATAGAACACACGTGGACATAAGCAGGACTAAGGCAAGCAGTATCGCAACTTGTTTTCTCATCGATTTTTCCTCTCATTCTTTCATATTGTTGTATATAATTACCCCTTGATGGCACCGGCCGTCATGCCAGCAAGGATCTTTTTTTGGAGCAGTATGTTCACAATAAATATGGGAAGAATCCCGATAACCAACGCGGGAAGAGCAATATCCCAGCGGGAAATATATTGCGAGAACAATCCGTTGATGCTGAGCTGGATGGTTTTGGTCACATCGTTGTTTAAGACAACCAAAGCAATATTATAATCATTCCAGATCCAGAAGATCTCCAGAATGAAAACACTGATCGCAGTGGGCGTCATCAGTGGAAAAATAATGCGGAAAAACGCGTAATACACGGAACTTCCATCCATAATTGCGGCTTCTTCCAGCTCTTTGGGGATGGATAATACAGCGCCGCGCATAATGAAATATGAAAATGCAATCCCCATACCGGTATAGCAAATGATTCCGCCTATAAGTGTCCCGGACAGTCTGACCGCCGACAGCGTTTTAACAATGGGAAGCATAATCGTTGGAAAAGGGATAAGAATCGATCCAAGCAGAAACATTTCAAAGAGCCTGGAAAACCGGGTTGGGTGGCGTACGGTCCAATACGCAACCATGGCGCTTAGAATAGTTATCAGCAAAGTGGAGCAGATTGCCACGATAGCGGTATTGATAAATGCCTTACCCATATTCAGCGCTTTCCAGCTGGAGATATAATTCTCCCAATGTATTTCTTGGGGAAGACTGAAAGGGTTCTGCGTCACTTCACCCATAGTTTTTATACTGTTGAGGGCAACAAGATAAAAGGGCAGCAGGAACGACAGCGCAAGGATTGCGGCAAACGCAACCTTCACAAGTAGCCTGATGCGCTTTTTCATTTTTACTGTCACCGAAGATCAGCCTCCTTTTGCTTGCTTAGGTAGAGCTGAAAGGTTGTAATCACAAAAATCATAACAAAGAAGATAAAGCCTTCCGCATTTGCCAGGCCGTATTGATTGCTGGAAAAAGCATCCCGGTAAATTTGAAACGCCATGGACGCGGTTGATCCATAGGGGCCTCCGGCGGTAAGGGCCGTGTTCAAGTCGAACATTTTAAACGACTGTGCAATCACCCAAAAAAAGCAAACCGTGAGATATGGCATACAATAGGGCAGCTTAATTTTCGTGAAAATGTTCCAGTCATTCGCGCCGTCAATGCGCGCGCTTTCACATAAACTTGCCGGAACGCCGACTAATGCAGCAATCATAATGACCATTACATATCCTATACTCTGCCAGATGCTGACGATCGCAAGGGCTAGAAATGCAGTTGGAAAGGAGGCCAGCCACTCAATTTGAAAGAACGTCCATCCAATTTGTTTACCAAGAAACGTAAAACCAATCAGGAAAATAAAACGCCAAATATATCCGAGAACGATGCCGCCCAAGGTGTTGGGCAGAAAAAAGATGGAACGAAATAGAACGGATGCAGGCATGTGGGAGGTCAAAAGTGCAGCCAGACCAACGCCGGCTACCATGGTAATAATTGTATTTACTGCGGCCATTCCGGCTGTGAAGGCGATAGATTTTGTGAATTGTGTCTGTCCTGTGAAAATTTGCTTGTAGTTATACAGTCCAACCAAATGAACAGATTTAGAAATCCCATCCCAGTCTGTAAATGAGTAAAAAATGCTCATAACCAGTGGAATGAGGATGACGAACAAAAACAATAGGGCAGGCACTCCCAGAAAAATAATATCCGGAAAGTATTTTTGAAACAACTTTCGCCGCATCGGTATCCTCCTCCTTTCACAAAATCCCGTTTTGCGCCGTTTGAAACCAGCTTGCCGTTCGCCGGGATATATGGTATACTGTAATAAGATTATATCACTAAATTTTTTTCTATTTTAGAAATATAACGTCAAATTATGGTTTAAAATCTCCAAAAATAGGTGGCGGCATGGAGCGTTTTGTACAGAAGGCCCGCGAAATTACGGTTAATAAGCAGGGGATGGAGCTGTTGTCTCACGGGACATCGGCCTTCCCGGTTGCAATCTATGACGTTGATTTTACGATTGACAGTTTTCTCTGGCATTGGCATGATGAACTGGAGTTCGGCGTTGTTGCTGCGGGTGAAATAGATATATATATTGGAACAAATACATATCGACTCAAGGCTGGTGAAGCTTATTTTGCCAACGCAGGCATTCTCCATGCAGGATACAACGTATCTCTGCAGACCTGCCGGCTGAAAATGATAGTATTCCATCCCAGTATTGTTGGAGGAGCCAGCGGCAGTGTGTTCTGGCAGGATTATGTAAAACCGGTGATTGAAGACCGGTCCTTGCAGGGCTTGTATTTGTCTCCTGCCGAGTCTTCGCAACGGCTCGCGGTTGAAGCAATCCTGGCCGCCTGGCAAAGCTGCGCAGATCGGTCGCCCGGTTATCCCTTTCAAGTGCGGAATATTTTGTCAGAAATACTTTTTCAAATCAGCAAAAATCAAGAACAGCCGCATACAAATCTGGATATGAAATATCTTCGCAGCAATCAGCGGGTGCAGCAGATGCTGGGATACATCTCCAAACATTATGCAGATTCGATCACGCTGCGGGAAATTGCCGACAGTGCCGCGGTCAGCCCTAGCGAATGCCTGCGCTGTTTTCACAACATCATACACATCACGCCGATCCAATATCTTCGGGATTACCGGATAAATCAGGCGGCGGAGAGATTGAAAACCTCCTCCGCCTGTGTATCTGAAATTGCCCGGCAATGCGGTTTCTTAGAAATGAGTTATTTTTCCAAGGTATTCCGAAAAAAGTATGGGTGTTCTCCTGTTGAATTCCGGAGGGAGCATCTCAAATAGAGTTTGCCGCTTCCCCCTTGCGTTACTCCTGTCCAAGGCCGCCTGCTTGTTGACATCCCACCCAAAATCGGCTATGATACAGACAGAACTTCCGGACGATGGATACGAGGGGGAGCTGTTCCGGCGGGACAGCTCCCCCTTGCGCCGCCTTGTGGGGGACCGGAGAATCGACAGATTATTTATTATATTAAGAGGAGATGCAACATATGAAAGTGCTGATATTGGGCGGCGTGGCTGCGGGAACCAAGGCGGCCGCCAGGCTGCTGCGGGAGGACCGGAGCTGCGAGGTGACAGTGCTGACCAAGGGCAGCGACATCTCATACGCCGGCTGCGGCCTGCCCTACTATGTGGGGGGCGTTATTCGGGAGAAGAGCGCGCTGATCGTGAACACGCCGGAGAAGTTTGCGGCCCTCACCGGTGCGAAGGTGAAGACGCTGACCGAGGCTGTGGCCGTCCACCCGGACCGACATGTGGTGGAGGCCCGGGACCTGACCACTGGCGAGATGGCGGAGTACGGCTATGACAAGCTGGTGATCGCCACCGGCGCGTCTCCCTTCATTCCATCCGCCCAGGGACTGGATCTGAAGAATGTGTTCGTCATGCGCACCCCTGACGACGCCATCGCCCTGCGGGCGGCGGTGGAGGCCGGAGAGATCAAACGGGCGGTGGTGGCCGGCGGCGGCTTCATCGGTCTGGAGGTGGCGGAGAATCTGGCGGTCAGGGGTGTGAGGACCACTGTAATTGACTTTGCGCCCCACGTTCTGCCCAATTTCCTGGACCCGGAGCTCAGCGAATATGTGGAGAATAGGATGGCCGAAGCGGGGGTCATGCCGATGACCGGCGTGTCCCTGGAGGGCGCAGAGGGCAGCGGCAGGGTGGAGAAGGTGCTGACCAGCAAGCGGGCCATGAAGGCAGACGCCCTGGTGCTGGCCATCGGCATCCGGCCCAACACCGCCTTTCTGGAGGGCAGCGGTATTGAGATGTTCAAGGGGACCATCCTGACGGACCGGCAGCTGCGCACCAACGTGCCGGACGTGTACGCCGCCGGGGACTGCGCCATGGTCACCAACCGGCAGACCGGCAAGCCGGCCTGGTCCCCCATGGGCTCCACCGCCAACATCGCCGGACGCATCCTGGCCGGGAATCTGGCGGGCGGACAGACCGCCTACCCCGGCGTATTGGGTACCGGCGTGGCCAAGCTGCCCGGCGGGCTGAACGCGGGGCGCACCGGACTGACGGAGACGGCGGCCCGGGCCGAAGGCTATGATGTGGAGACAGTCCTCACCGTGGTGGACGACAAAGCCCATTACTATCCCGGGGCGGGCTCCTTTATCGTGAAGCTGACGGCGGACCGGACAACCCGGAAGCTGCTGGGGGTCCAGGTGCTGGGCGGCGGCGCGGTGGATAAGATTGCGGACATTGGCGTGACCGCCATATCCCTGGGGGCCACGGTGGACCAGCTGGCGGCTATGGACTTTGCCTACGCGCCGCCCTTCTCCACGGCCATTCATCCCTTTGCCCACAGCGTCAACATTCTGATGAACAAGCTGGACGGGGCCCTGGAGTCCTTCACGCCGGTGGAGTACGCCGCCGGGGCGGCGGAGGGCTATGAGGTGATCGACTGCGCCCTTGCACCCAGCCTGCCGGGCAGGAAGTACTTGGATTTGACCAGGGTGGAGGGGGAGGTCCCGGGACTGGCGAGGGACGCCAGACTGCTCCTGGTCTGCACCAAGGGGAAACGGGCGTATCTGACCCAGAATCGCTTGAAGTATTTCGGTTATACCAATACCAGGGTCCTGGAGGGCGGGACCACCTTCACGGAGATCGAGGACGGGGAGTAAGGATTGTCCCTCTCCCGGGACAGTATGCTGCATAAGTTAAAACTAAAGGAGAAAGACTATGGCAACACTGACAATCAGTCCGCTGGATGAAAAAAGAGTAAAGGCGATGGGGTTTCTCTCCAACAAGGGGACGGACAACTTCTCCGGCAGAATTATCACAGTGAACGGCAAGATCACCGCCGCGCAGCAGCGCTGCATCGCCGAGGCGGCGGAGAAGTTCGGCAACGGCGTCATCACCTTCACCACCCGCCTGACCATCGAGGTCCAGGGCATTCCCTATGACAAGATCGAGGATTTCCAGGCCTATATCGCCCGGGAGGGGCTGGTCACCGGCGGCACCGGCTCCATGGTCCGCCCCGTGGTGGCCTGCAAGGGAACCACCTGCCAGTATGGCCTGCTGGATTCCTTCGCCATCAGCGAGGAGATCCACCACCGTTTTTATGAGGGCTACCGGGGGGTGAAGCTGCCCCACAAGTTCAAGATCGCCGTGGGCGGCTGCCCCAATAACTGCGTCAAACCGGACCTCAACGACCTGGGCATCATCGGCCAGCGCATCCCGGGCCTGGACCAGGACGAGTGCAACGGCTGCAAAAAGTGCGGCGTAGTGCAGGTCTGCCCCATGGGCGCGGCCAAGCTGGCTGACGGCGTGCTGGAGATTGATAAGAGCGTCTGCAACAACTGCGGCCGCTGCATCGGCTCCTGTCACTTCGACGCGCTGGACGAGGGGACCTATGGCTACAAGATCTATATTGGGGGCCGCTGGGGCAAGAAGGTGGCCCAGGGACGGGCTCTCAGCAGGATATTCACCGACAAGGAGGAGGCGCTGGCCGTCATTGAAAAGGCGATTCTCCTCTTCCGTGAGCAGGGCAAGACCGGCGAGCGCTTCGCCAAGACCATCGAGCGCCTGGGCTTTGAAAATGTGGAGGCTCAACTGCTGGGCAATGAGCTGCTGGAGCGCAAACAGGCGATTCTGGACGCGGAGCTCCATGTGACGGGCGGCGCAACCTGCTGACGGTCAAAAATCCGGAAACACGCCATATGACAGCCCGGCCGGCCTGCATACCAGGGCCGGCCGGGCTGCATTTTGTCGGGAAGCGGCGGCATCTTTGTACTGATTTTACGGAGATGCGCCGGATTGAGTATGAAAGTTTTGACAAAATTGGCTTCAATTTCTGTGGCGGCGGGATTGACATCGCTTCCAAATTTCAGTATAATATTCATCGGAAGATTGTCTTCATTAAAGCGCGGCTTGCAAGAGATTCACCGCGTTTTTCTTGAGCAGGGCAGTTTCGCGCTTTAAATTTAAAGCGCGCCGGCAGCGGTTCCGCTGCCGGAATTGGCGCTGTCCCCTTTCTTTTGTATTCGGCCGGCGCGGGGCGGGTGGAAAAAGTCCAAGCCGTTCCGGTTGAAGATATTATGATAGGAGGAATATCATGAAAAAGAAGTTCCTGAGCCTGGTTCTGGCGCTGATGATGCTCCTGAGCCTGGTCGCCTGCGGCGGAAACAACAATCCCCCCGCAGAGCCCACCCCGGACACTCCCCCGGTGGACGATCCCGCTACCCCCGACGATACCCAGACGCCTGACGAGCCCGCCGAGGCCGTCAACTACAAGGACCTCACCCGCGAAGATGTAGATATTTATGACGAGGTTTTTGGCGAGTTCTACGAAGCCTACATGGCCGCTAAGGAAGAGCAGAACGTCCCCATGCGCTATGCCAAGATGGCTATCGCCGAGGCCAAGATGCTCGAGGGCGCCGTCATGGTGCCCAAGAACAGTCTGGGCGGCGGCTATGCCATTTCCCGCAGCGTTCCCTATACCGTCTCTCCCTGCCTGTGGGGCATGGACGAGTACCGCTGGGAGAAGCGTCTGGTTACCAATGAGCTTATCCGCAGCGAGGATATTGCCGCCCTGCAGGCGATGTATGGCGAACTGAAGGTCAGTGCCCCTGGCACCTACTACACTGAGGCACAGAAGTACCTTGCCGACAAGGGCTACACCCTCAAGGACAGCTATACTGAGTCCGCCCGTTTTAACGATGACCTGACCACTTGGGACATTCTGAGCACCTCTCTCCAGGCCAACAGTGAGTTCATCTGCAAGACCATCAGCGGTCTGCTGCAGTATGACAACGAGAATATTCCCCAGCCCAATCTGGCCACTGAGTGGACCGAGAGTGACGACCATCTGGTTTACACCTTCAAGCTCCGTCAGGACGTGGTGTGGACTGATTCCCAGGGCCGTGAGGTCGGTAAGCTGACCGCCGACGACTTCGTGGCCGGCTTCCAGCACATGCTCGACACCATGGGCGGCCTGGAAGTCCTGGTGGACGGCGTGATCGTGGGCGTCCACGAGTATATCAACCAGGAGGATACTGATTTTAATAATGTGGGCGTGAAGGCTCTGGATGAGTACACCGTGGAGTACACTCTGACTAAGCCTACCTCCTACTTCCTGACTATGCTCAACTATGGTCTGTTCTGCCCCATGAATCGCAGCTACTACGAGTCCCAGGGCGGCAAGTTCGGTGAGGAGTTCGACTCCGCCGCCGCCGACTACAACTACGGCAAGACCCCCGATACCATCGCTTACTGTGGTCCCTATCTGGTGACTAACTACACCAGCAAGACTATTCTGTCCTACAAGGCCAATCCTACCTACTGGGATGCTGACAATGTGACCATCAAGTCTATTACGCATCTTTATGATGACGGCAGCGATCCCACCCGTTCTCTGCGTGACTGTCTGGCCGGCAGCATCGATGGCACCGGTTTGGGCACTTCCGCTCTGGAGATTGCTAAGCAGGAGAAGGCCCCCATTGATGGTGAGGACATTACCGTGTTCGACGCCTATCACTATCAGTCCAGCACCAACGCTACCTCCTATATGGGCTTCTTCAACCTGAACCGCAAGGCGTTCGCCAACTACAATGACGCAACCAAGGCTGTCTCTTCCCAGACGGAGGAGGATGCCGCCCGTACCCACGCCGCCATGATGAACCCGCACTTCCGCATGGCCCTGCTGGCCGGCTATGACCGCGGCGCTTATCAGGAGCAGCGTGTTGGCGAGGAGCTGAAGTACGCGGCCCTCATCAATACCTACACTCCCGGCGACTTCGTCTCCCTGGGCGAGGATGTGACCATTGACATCAACGGCACCGCCACCACCTTCCCCGCCGGCACCAACTATGGCGTGATTGTCCAGGCCCAGATCGACGCGGACGGCCTGCCCATCAAGGTCTATGATCCCGAGGGCAACGGCGGCGCCGGCTCTTCCTCCGGCTTCGACGGCTGGTACAACAAGTCCTTCGCTGATTCCGAGATGGCCATCGCCATTGAGGAGCTGGCCGCTCAGGGCCTGGAGATCAGCAAGGAGAACCCCATCCAGATCGACGTAACCTTTGCCGGCAACGTGGAGAGCTTCGTCAACTGCGCCAACGTGACCAAGCAGTGCTGGGAGGCCATTGGCGGCGGCGTGATTCAGGTCAACCTGATCGCCTGCGCCGATATGCCCGAGTGGTACGATTCCGGCTACTTCCCCGAGACCGGTGCTGAGATGAACTTCGACTACACCGACACTTCCGGCTGGGGCCCCGACTACGGCGATCCCTCCTCTTACCTGGATACCCTCCAGCCCAACGGCGAGGGCTACATGGCCAAGAGCTTCGGTCTGTTCTGGGCATAACAGCAAAAACCAACCCCAAGCCATCAGGCTGATCGGTTTATAACGCGTGATGCGGGAGAATGGAATATCCATTCTCCCGCATCCACTTAAAGAGGTGGGTGAAACCGTATGACAAAATATCTGCTCAAACGGCTGCTTCGCGGCCTGTGCTCCATTATTATCGTGGTCGGCATTGTCATGGTGCTGATTTACTCCATGCTGGACCGCAACCTGGTCTTTGCCGCCGACCCGATGTACACGCATGTCAGCAACAACTCCAAGGTGAGCTATGTCTACCAGAAATTGGAGGACTACGGCTACCTGGATTATGTGACCTATACCGACTACCTCATGGAGCTCACCAAGAGCGGCGAGTTGGATGAGGAAACCCGCTCCGCGGCTGCCAAGCTGGGCGAAAAGCCCGAGAAGGACAGCGAGGCAACGGCGGAGTACGTGGAGAAGTTCACGAAAGAATACCAGTCCCGCGGCTATACCGTGGTCCGCCGGGACACAGTGAAAAACGGGCGGAAGGTGGCCAGCGGCGGCGGGGCCATTCTGTTTGCCCACAAGGACAAGCCCCTGTTCGGCCGCCTGTGGGACTATTTCACGGGAATTTTCGTTGTGGACAGCGTCCGCAACGTGCAGGAGGACATCCCCGACCGAGGGGTGACCTTCACCATGTATGATCCGCTGTATGAGGGGAAATTCTCCCCCGCCATCATCGGCAGCGGGACGACGCACCGATATCTGCTCTATTTTGATTCGAAATTTCCGTATATTCACCAGAATATACTTACTATCAAGCTGGGCACGTCCTACTCCGTCAACAACGGTGTGGATGTGTTTCTGACCATGACCCGCAGCCAGGGCTCCTATGTTCTGCGCCAGATGACCTTCCCCACGGGCCTGGTGGAGGACAGCGCGGACGACCTGCATACGGCCACCTATCTGGCGGGCTCCCGGGAGGGGAACCTGGTCTATCAGGACCGGTTTACCGACGACTATACCAACGTGGACATGGTCCGCATGGGCAACAGCAAGCTGGGCTACTCCTTCACCTTTGGCATCTGCGCCTCGCTGCTGGCCTATTTCCTGGCGATTCCTCTGGGCATCCTCATGGCCCGGAAGAAGGATTCTTTTATTGACAAGCTGGGTACGGCCTACGTGGTGTTTATCTCTGCGGTGCCCTCCCTGGCCTATATCTTCATGGTCAAGGCCATCGGCAACAAGCTGGGAATGCCCACGCTGTTCGATATGGATTCTGCGGGCAAGCTGATGTATGTGCTGCCCATCATCTCACTGGCTATGCCCAGCATTGCCAGCCTGATGAAGTGGATGCGGCGGTATATGATCGACCAGATGAACTCCGACTACGTAAAGTTTGCCCGGGCCAGCGGCCTGAAAGAGAGCGAGATCTTTAGCCGGCACATCCTGAAAAACGCGGCCATTCCCATTGTCCACGGTATCCCCGCCAGCATTCTCTTTGCCATGACGGGCGCCATCATCACCGAGCGCGTGTACGTGATCCCCGGTGCCGGCAATCTGCTGACCGAAGCCATCAATAAGTATGACAACAGCGTCATCGTGGGCGTTACGCTCTTCTACGCAATCCTGAGCGTGGTGGCCCTGATCCTGGGCGATATCCTGATGGCTACGGTGGACCCCCGAATCTCCTTCACATCAAAGGATAGGTGAGCGCTATGGAATATGATTACAGTAAATTAGGCCTGAGCACGCAGGAACTTTTCTCCCGCGTGGACCACAGCGACCTGGAGTCGGAGAAGATTACCGCTCCCCGCTACTCCTACTGGCAGAGCGTTTTCCGGGTGTTTTTCCGGAAGAAGTCCAACATTTTCATGCTGACGCTGCTGGCGGTGGTGATTCTGTTCGCCTACCTGTACCCGGCATTCACGGAGTATGATCGCTTCGGCCAGCTGATGAACTCCAGCGCCAAGCACCTCTCCCCCTCTGCGGCCATCAAACAGTTTGGCTTTTCCATCAAGTATATTCTGGGCACCGGCGCGTCTGGCAACTCCACCTTTGACGCGGTGTGGTACGGTTCCCAGATTTCCATCTCCCTGGCTCTGATCTGCGCGGCCATCAATATGACCGTCGGCGTGATTGTGGGTGCCATCTGGGGCTTTTCCAAGAAGGTGGACGTCATCATGACGGAGGTCTACAACATCATCGGCAACGTGCCGAATATTCTGCTCATCTCCGTGCTGGTGATGCTCCTGACGGCCAGCTTCTGGACGATGGTTTTCGCCATGACGGTTACGGGTTGGATTTTTATCGCCTACTTTATCCGCACGCAGGTGGTTATCATCCGGGACCGGGAATATAATCTGGCCTCCCGGTGTCTGGGGACCAGTACAATCAAGATCGCGCTGAAAAACATTCTGCCCTTTATGACCAGTATTATTGTGCTCCAGCTGGCGGCGGAGATCCCGGGCTATATCAACAGCGAGGTGTTCCTGGCCTATATCGGTCTGGGTTTGAACGAGATGAGTCTGGGCCGCCTGATCTTCGCGGCGGAGGGAGCCATGATGACGCCCGGCTGGGAGATTGAATTTTGGAGCCCGGTTATCATCGCGTCCATCATCGCTATGGTGCTGTACGTGGTGGGCCAGAGCATCGGCGATGCGGCCGATCCGCGCACACACATGTAAGGGGGGAGAGCCATGGCAAAAGAGAAAAAGGTACTGCTGTCCGTCAATGACCTGTGGGTAAAATTCCGGGTCCGCGGCAGAGTTTTGACCGCTATCCGGGGCATCTCCCTGGACATCTATGAGAATGAGTCCATTGCCATCGTGGGCGAATCCGGCTCCGGAAAGAGCGTATTCACCAAGACCTTCGCCGGAATGCTGGATTCCAACGGCTTTGTCAGCGACGGCAGCATCCTCTTCAACGACGAGGAGCTGGCGGATACCCATGTGAAGCTGACGCCTATGGCCAGGAGGCTGATCGCCGGCTCCCGGCGGAAGCTGGACGAGGCCTGCAAGCTGGAGCACGGTGCGGCCACCTATCAGCAAATTCTGGCTCTGGAGAGCGAAAAGCGCGCAAAAAGCAGCCTGTCTGATGAGGAGAAGGCCGAGGTGGAGACCGAGTATAAGGATCTGATGGCCAAGCGTACCGACGCCTACAACCTCAAGCAGACCTTCGATCGCCGTAAGGAAAAGGACAAAATCAAGGAGACGGACCAGCTGATCTCCGGTTATGACAACCAGATCAAGGAGCTGAAAAAGCGTGAGGAGGAGCTGATCCGCAAACGCAAGGCCGCCGCTGCGGGTGACACATCCTATCAGAAGCACTATCAGGATCGCGCCGCCGCACTGAAGGCTCAGTACGAGAGGGAAATCAAGGGAGAGGTTTCCCCGGCTGTTCTCCGTCGCAACGAGGTTCTGGCCAAGGAGATTTATCTCTCTGTAGGCCGTTACGACCTCCATCAGCGGGTGCGGATGATCCATAAGCTGGAGGCCGCTCTGAAAAAAGCCATGCAGCTGGGTGTGGATTTGAACGACGAGAACCAGCGCAACGCCATTTTTGACAGTGTGACTTTTCGGGTGCGCTACCTGGACGAGACGGCGGAGGAGCTCCATGGGATATGCATTCTGAACTTGGCCAAGGTGCAGTATGCCGGGGACTGGACCCAGATCCGCGGCAAGCGTATTGCCACCGTGTTCCAGGACCCCATGACCAGTCTGAACCCCATCATCACCATCGGCAAGCAGATTACCTCCATTATCATTAAGCATCAGAACTGCTCTGAGGCCGAGGCCCGGCGGCGTGCTCTGGACCTGATGCGGAAAGTAGGCATTCCCCGTCCGGAGGCCCGGTTTGACGATTATCCCTTCCAGTACTCCGGCGGTATGCGCCAGAGAATCGTCATTGCCATTGCGCTGTCCTGCCAGCCGAAGATCCTGATCTGCGACGAGCCCACCACGGCCCTGGACGTGACCATCCAGGCCCAGATTTTACAGCTCATCAAGGACCTTCAAAAGGAGTTCAACTACACCATTGTCTTTATCACCCACGACTTGGGCGTAGTGGCCAACGTAGCTGACCGGGTGGCCGTGCTGTACGCCGGGCAGGTGGTGGAGCTGGGCACGGTGGAGGAGGTCTTCTATGATCCTCGCCATCCCTACACCTGGGCGCTGCTCAGTTCTCTGCCCCAGCTGGCGCAGAAGAACACCAAGCTTTATTCTATCACTGGTACGCCGCCCTCCCTCTATAACCACATTGTGGGCGATTCCTTTGCCCCCCGCAATCCCTACTGCCTGAAGATCGACACTATGATGGAGCCGCCCATGTTCAAGGTTACAGACACCCATTACGCCAAGACATGGCTGCTGGACCCCAATGCTCCCAAGATCGAGAAGCCGGAGGGCATTCAGGACATCCACCAGAAGCTTATCAGTGCGTTCAATATTTAAGGGGGGAGGAGAAGACGTGGCTACATTGAAGCAAGAAAACGGCGTGGCAGTCCGTTCCGGCCGCCTGCCGGAAAAGGGCCCTATTGCCGAAAACGGGAAAGAGATTCTGCTGTCTGTCAAGGGCGTGGACATCACCTTCGGCAAGGGGGAGGACGCGGTCCGCGCAGTGCAGGACGCCTCCTTTGACATCTATAAGGGGGAGACCTTCTCCCTGGTGGGCGAATCCGGCTCCGGCAAGACCACAGTGGGTCGTGCCGTCATTCGGGTTAATCCCCTGGCCAAGGGGGAGATCCAGTACAAGGGCGTGCGTATTTCCGGTAAAATTCCCCACGCTCTGGACCGCGAGGTCATCCGCAATATTCAGATGGTGTTCCAGGACCCCGCCGCATCCCTGAACGAGCGGGCTACCGTGGACTATATTATCTCTGAGGGCCTGTACAATTTCCACCTGTTCGAAAACGAGGCCGACCGCGTGCGAAAGGTGGAACATATGATGGATGAGGTCGGCCTGCTGCCTGAGCACCTGACCCGCTATCCCCACGAGTTCTCCGGCGGCCAGCGCCAGCGTATCGGCATTGCCAGAGCTATGGTTATGGAGCCGGAGCTGGTAGTGGCCGATGAGCCCATCTCCGCCCTGGACGTATCCATCCGCGCCCAGGTGCTCAATCTGATGAAGAAGTTCCAGGAGGAGAAGAACCTCACCTATCTCTTCATCGCCCACGATCTGTCGGTGGTGCGTTTTATCTCCGACCGCATCGGCGTCATCTATAAGGGGCGTATTGTGGAGGTGGCGGAGGCAGAGGAGCTGTTCAACTTCCCCCTGCACCCCTATACCCACTCTTTGATCTCCGCCATCCCCATTCCCGATCCCCAGCTGGAGAAGAATAAGGTGCTGTACACCTATGATCCCTCCATCCATGATTACTCCCAGGATAAGCCGGAGTTCGTATGTATCGGCCACGACCACTATATCTACGGCAATAAAAAGGAGATCGAGGAATACCGCGCCATCCGCGAGCGGGGCGTGCCCGTCAAACCCATCACCATCCGGGACCCCAACGCCCCGGTGGAGGAGCACCACCAGGAGGTGGAAGTGGACAAGGCCGCGGAGGAGGAGTTCCTCATTCACCCCACCCACGATACGGGCAGTATCTGGTATATGGTCCTGTCCTTCTTCCTGCCTATTCTGGGCCTGGTAGCGGCTTTCCTCTTCAAAAAGTTCCGCCACACCAGAAACTACAAGATGTGCCGGAAGGGCGCCCTGGTGGGTCTGACCCTGCTGCTTCTGATTCTGGTGATATTCCTGTTCCTGCTGTGGCGGGTGGTGGCCTAGCTTGGCACGACGTACCGCCCGAGACAATCGGGACCTGCCCCACCCCGAGCCGGTGGAGCGTATCGAGCTCAATGAGGAGCACATAGGCCGCCGGGTGGCCCTGGTTGTGATTTTACTGATTTTTGGTTTGGGAATGCTGGGCTATACGGCATATCAGCTCTTCAATCCCCAGACGGAATGGGTCAACATCGAGGCCTACTCCAGCAAGGGAGCCAGCTGCGCTCAGGAGTTCGGCCTGCTCTATCGCCCCGGCAGTGACGGTATGTCTCCCAATACCGAGCGGCGGGAGGTAACCGAGCTGTACAGCGAGCTGTGCCGCACGGCCTTTGAGCAGTTCCACAATATGGAGGCATTTGATGGCGTCAATAATATCTACGCCATCAACCGCCGACCCAACGAGACGCTGACGGTGGACAAGTCTCTGTACCGAGCCTTCGAGGCCGTGGGGCGCAGCGGAAGCCGCTTCCTCTACCTGGGACCGGTGTACGACAGATACAGCAGCATCTTTTTCTGCGACGATGACAGCCAGCTGCTGGACTTTGATCCCCGTCTCAGTCCGGAGGTGGCTCGTGAGTATCAGGCGATCGCCGGTTATGCCAACGATCCCCGGTCTATTCAGCTGGAACTGCTGGGGGAAAATCGAATCTGCCTTCGCATATCCGAGGCATATCTGGCCTACGCTCAGCAGGAGGGAATCGAGAATTTTATTGATTTCTCCTGGACCCGCAACGCATTTATTGCGGACTACCTGGCGGAGGAGCTGACGGCCCAGGGCTATACCAATGGAGCTCTGACAAGCTATGACGGATTTGTGCGCTGTCTGGACGGCAGCGCGCGGGATTACTCCCTACAGCTATACGACCGGCAGGGACAGACCATCTACTCCGCCGCCGTGATGGACTATCAGGGGCCCATGAGCGTTGTGACACTGCGGGATTACCCGATCAACGATCTGGATCTGCTGCGGTTCTATGAGCTGCGGTCCGGGGAGATACGGACCAGCTATCTGGACCCCGCTGACGGCCTGTGCAAAAACGCGGTTCACAACCTGACCTTCTATTCCCAGAGCAAGGGCTGTGGGGAGCTGCTGCTGGAGATGATGCCCCTCTATATTGCGGAGAGCTTCCGTGAGGATCCGCTGCCGGCGCTGGCAGAGAAGGGCATTCACTCTATTCGTTTTCAGAACGGCGTGATCTGTCCCACCGATCCCCGGCTGCGGCTGCGGACACTCTATGCCGACGAGACGCTGCGCTATACCGTTGCCCCGGCCCAATCAAAATAAGGCTCTTTATTGGCCCGCTTTGGACGTCTTCCGAAGCGGGCCTTTCTTTCCCGTGCGGCGAATTTGCGATTTTTTGGCAGCTTTTTTATGTATTTTGCGTGTTGTATTTTAGAGCGGGATTTGCTATGCTAAAAGAACAAGCCCGCGAAACCGCACAGCGGGCCTCCCTCTGACGCGCCTCCGCCCTTCTGCGGGCGGGAAGAAAGAGAGATACATATGGTTAAAATTCTGATCGTGGAAGATGAAAAACCGATAGCTGATTTGCTGGATATGAGCTTGAGCGCCGCGGGTTACGCCTGCGATTGTCTGGACAACGGAACCGACGCCGCGGACGCGGTGGAGGGGAAGCGCTATGACCTGATTCTTCTGGATGTGATGCTTCCGGGAATCGACGGTTTTGAGCTGATGGAGTACCTGGCGCCCCTGGAGATCCCGGTCATCTTCATCACCGCTCGCAGTGCGGTGAAAGACCGGATCAAGGGTCTGCGCCTGGGGGCTGACGACTACATTGTCAAGCCATTTGAGATCGCGGAGCTCCTGGCTCGGGTAGAAACCGTTTTGCGCCGCTACCACAAGACCGAGAGCCGCATCGTAGTGGAGGACGTGGCCGTGGATACCCAGTCCCGGGTGGTCACAAAGGGGGGCGAGGTGATCCCGCTGACCGCCAAGGAGTACAATCTGCTGATGTTGTTTCTGCAAAATAAAAATATCGCCCTTTTTCGTGAGACAATTTATGAGCGGGTGTGGGAAAATGAGTACATGGGCGACAGCCGCACCGTGGACCTTCACGTCCAGCGCCTCCGAAAAAAGCTGGGTTGGCAGGAGCGTATTGCTGCCGTATACAAGGTGGGCTATCGTTTGGAGGTCAAGGAATGAAGTTCGCCTGGAAGGTATCTCTGGCGACGCTGTGCATTCTGCTCTTATCCACGGGGCTAGGCAGCTATCTGCTGATCTCCCTCTCCTTTCAGTCTGCCCTGGAGCGGGAGATTGACGTGGCCCAGGAGGAGATGCGGATGCTGCGCATCTCCTATGAGGCGGTATGCGACGCCCGAGGCGTCACCCTGGAAAACATCGGGCAGCGACGGCGGGGACTGGAGCGGACCCTGGAGGAGACCGCCTATTTCGCGGACCACCAGTTTCGTATCACCACCCCGGCGGGGGGCGCGGTGTATTCTACGCTGCGGGCCTCCGGCGACCGGGAGCTGCTGGATGAGGTGAGCCAGAGCACGTCCGGCTATGTCCTGCGTCAGGAAGAGGAGACGGGCCGGCGGCTGCTCCACTGCGCCGGTCCGGTGGTGCTTCCGGACGGCATTTTGTATATGGAGACTGTCCGGGACGTGAGCCGTCTCTTCGAGGACCGGGAGACCCACTACCAGGTCTATCGCTGGATCATTCTCCTGGTGGTAGGGGTCAGCAGCGCGGTGATGTTTGCCCTGTCCTACTGGCTGACCACCCCGATTCGGAGTCTGGGGCGAGTGGCCACTCAACTGGCCCAGGGGGACTACAGCCCCCGTGCCCAGGTCATGGGCGGCGACGAGATCGGCGAGCTGGCCGAGAGCTTCAACCACATGGCCGACGCAGTGGAGAAGAACTTTCAGGAGCTGGAGGAGGCCGCCCGGCGGCAGGAGGATTTTACCGCCAGCTTTGTCCATGAGCTGAAGACCCCGCTGACCTCGATCATCGGATATGCCGACATGCTCCGCTCCAGAACCCTGGGGGAGGATATGCGCTTCAAGGCCGCCAGCTATATCTTCTCTGAAGGCAAGCGGCTGGAGAACCTGTCCCTTGCCCTCATGAGCCTGCTGGTGGTGGGCCACAGTGAGGCGGAAGCCAAGACGGTGAATATGCGCCGGCTGTGCCTGGAGGCCGCCCGCATTAGCCAGCCCGCCATGCAGGCGAAGGGGCTGATTTTGTCTGCCCGGGCGGAAGAGGGGGTGATTCGCGGGGACGGCGCACTGCTGCAGACGCTGCTGCAAAATCTGCTGGACAACGCCAGAAAGGCCACCGAAAGCGGCGGCAAGGTAGTGTTGGTGGGCCGGTGTGCGGATGAGGGCTATCAGGTGACGGTGGCGGACCAGGGGCGGGGCATCCCCGCCAAGGAGCTGCACAAGATCACTGATCCCTTCTACATGGTGGACAAGTCCCGCTCCCGGGCCGAGGGCGGCGCCGGTCTGGGGCTAGCGCTGTGCAAGCAGATTGCGGAGCTCCACCGAGGGAAGCTCCGCTTTGAGAGCAAGGAGGGCCGAGGGACCGTGGTCACCGTACAGCTGGGAGGTGTGGCCGATGATGTATAAGGTGGGCGCAGCGCTGGTGGTGGCGGTGCTGCTGCTGGCGGCGTTTTTCCTGCCAGAGTGGCTGTCCTCCTTACACGACCGGCAGCTGTTGGACAGTCCGGTTATTTTGGAGGATCAGAGGCAGGAGGGCTTTGCCGAGAGCATGCAGCTGACCGTGGCGGAGAAGCTGGCGCTGCTGCGCAGCGGCACCCTCACCGTCATGCAGTTGGGCCAGGAGGTGGTGGTAGGTCTTTACAGCAACGCCGCCAACGGTGCGCAGGTGGAGATCACGACCCGCGTCGAGAATAAGACGGTGGAATCGGAAGCCGTTCTCCAGGCATATTCCGCAGAGCTGGAGGACTATAGCCAGGAGACGGAGGCGCTGTGGGAGGCTCGTCTGACGGCTGCGGAGGCAGAGGTGCGAACCCTCCAGTCCCTGGGCGGCCTGCCTGAGCTGTGGGACTGGGACGGAGAGCTGGACTATACCGGCTACTGGGAAATGCTGTACATGGCCCCCGACACCCGGATGAGCTTCCGTGTCTATCGGATTACCCTGTATGGGGAGCCCTATACCCTGGATCTGATGGTGGACGAGCAGTCGGGGCGGATTCTGTCCTTCGAGCTCCAGTGGACCTGGGGAGGTGCGCCCAACTGGGGGCTTCGGGGCGCGTCCAGTTTCGGCGGCGTGTGGCGCAGCTACTGGGGGATGGATACGGTGAGCAGCGGGTGGTATAACGGCCAGATCAAGAACATCCTAGAAAATCTGGTGGACAGCGCCCGCAGCGGTGGAGACTACAGCGCCGACGGCCAGATCGCCTTTACCTATGACGGTCAGTCCATCCCCATCTCTCTGACCTGCTGGGCTCTGGGCGGCCGGCGGACATACAGTCTCAACTGGAACCGCTGAGGGGAGGGTGCTGCACCTACACCCGCGTTAACATGCAAAGGAGATCGTTGTACTACATGAGAAGGACCAGACGCCGCCGGCGCGGCGTGTATATTTCGCCTGTTTTTATATTGCTGTGTGTCTTGGCCGCTGCGTTTTTGGCGGGGGGACTCCTTTTTCACCGGGCCGGGAGCGGTTCCGCATCCGCGCCCCCCTCTGGCGGGAGCGTGGGAAGCGTTGGAGTGCGGGAGCACGTGGAGCGCGCAGACTGTGTGCTGACTGAGCTGGGGGTGGAGGCGCTGTATACCGGGGAGCTGATCCTGGTGAACAACTGGACTCTCTATCACTTCCCGGAGGAGCAGCCCCTGGAATGCGTCTTTGATGGGAAGTCCGCCAGCTATTATGTCCGGGATAAGGAGGTCTACCTGGCCCCCGAGGCACTGGAGGCGCTCAACGCCCTGATGGACGCCTTCCAGGACCAGGGGGGGAGCAAGACGGTCAATGTAGTAGCGGGTTATCGCACCAAGGATTTTCAACAGCACCTTCTGGACCAAAGCGCTGAGTTGAACGGCGAGGACCACGCCCAGCGATTCGTGGCCCAGCCGGGCGGCAGCGAGCACCACACGGGGCTGGTGGTGGACTTCTCCCTGCTATTCGAGGACGGATCCAGTGCGGAGTACGAGGGCATAGGAGAATACGCATGGATCAACCAAAACTGCCAGAACTTTGGTTGGATTGTGCGCTATGACACGGATAAAGAGCATCTTACCGCTATTGCTGACGAGCCCTGGCACTTCCGCTATGTGGGCGTGCCCCATGCCACGGTCATGGCGGAGAAGGGACTGTGTCTGGAGGAGTATATCGACTATCTGAAGCAGTTCCCCTATGATGGTCCGCACCTGACGGTGGACTGCGCGGAGGGGAGCTATGAGATATGGTATTGCGCCGGGACCGCGGCCTGGCTGCCGGACGATGAGGCCTACACGGTCTCCGGCAACAACGTGGACGGGCTGGTGGTCACGCGGCGGATGGAGTGAGATAGAAAAATTGTTTGCTGCTTCCATGTAAAATGCGGCCCCTGGAGAGAAGATATCTCTCTGGGGCCGCTGTATTTAACCCGGGTTATTCGTAGGCATCCAGGATCGCTTTCATCGTTGCCAGCGCATTGACGGCGTCCGGGTGGCCGACGGGATCGCTGACCTCCGCGTGGAGGGAGTAGAACACATCATTCCACAAGAAATAAGCAAAATAATCTGTATGCTCCAGTTTTACCCCCGTAAGGCCATACCTCCTGGTTCCAGTTGTGGTGACAATGGACACTTTTATGCCGCCGGGGGTCTCATAGTCCTCCAGGTAGGTTTCTCCTTTGTGCGTTCCCAAACCGAAGCCTGTCTCCCGTCCCGGGTATCCAGGATACTGGAACTGTAGATAGGCGCTCTGTGTGATCCGACACCCCTCGCCCCGGTATGCGGCGGAAAGCAGGATCAGGAAGGGTACAGCTTCCCCCTCCTCCGGCTCGTAGTTGATAACAAAAGCCCCGCATCCTGCACGTTCTCCTCTTTTGCCGCAGAGCGGCATCTCTTCCAGTATGGGGTTGTGCATCAGTTCCAGTCCCAGAAAGTCCTCTGCCGCCGCCCAGGAATCGAATTCCCAGCTGCCGGTAGACTCCTCCATCTCTGCTGCTCGCTGCCGGGCCGCATCCGAGAGGTTTTCCGCCGGGATGGTCCTGTATTCCGCCTGACCGGAGTAGCCGGAGCCGGAGGAATTCGTCTCGTCCGGGTCCTCCAGCTTAATTTTGATCTGCTCAAGCACACCCGTCGCCAGCGCCGTCCCCGCTAGAACGAGGATCAGCACCGCCGCGATCAGCGCGGCTCTGGGGACTCTGCGTGTGTGTCTGTGTCCTTCATGTCTCATGTTCATTACCTCCGTCCGCAGCCTGCCGGAGGCGTGAACCTCGTCAAACAGTTCCAGATATTTATTCTCCATGGTTCGTTCATTCCTCCGTCAGCGTTTTTTTCAGTTTCTCTCTGCCACGCGCCAGACGGGTCTGGACGGTGGAGGGGTTCAAACCCATGATTTCCCCCACCTCATCCACTGCGTACCCCTCGTAGTAGTAGAGATACAGCGGCAAGCGGTACTTCCCCGGCAGGTCCATAACCGCCTGGTACAGCTCCCGCTTCTCCCTGTCATCGAACACCGGCTCAGGGCAGCGCTCCAGACTGGCCGTCCGTCTGCACCAGGGGCGCATGGCCAGCCGCTTGCACTCGTTCACCGTCACTCTGACCAGCCAGCGGCGCAGATGGTCCTCACTCTGAAAGTCCGTGTCCGTCCGCCACAGCCGCAGCATGGCGTTTTGGGCGGCGTCCTCCGCGTCGGCGGGGACCCGAAACCAGTTGAGGGCGATGCGGTAGACCATATCCAGATATGTCTCCGCCGCCGCAGTAAATTCCCTATCTGTCATAGGCAGTGTCTCCTTGGAAACGCGTTTCACCAGTAATACCCGGCAGTAGGAGGAAATATCCCATGGCCAGAGGAAAAATGTTTTATCGGACCGCAGGATGCGGCCCAGCGGCGAAGCCGTCGAGAACGTTGTCAATACTTTTTCCTGGAGAGCCGTAGGAGCAGCGGCGTGTATCACCGCGAAAAAATTGTATTATCAAAAGTCCCTTATCCGTCTAAGTGTTGTTGGGTAAAAACAGTGCACAATTATTGAAATATCTGTATAAACATACGATTAGTATGTCTGCCCTTGCGGTAGTGAGGGCTGACACGCACATTTCATTTTGTACCTTGAAGTAGGCAAGCAAATATTGTATAATAGTAAAAACAAACCAAGATTAAGAGGTGATTCCGTATGAAAAACAACAAGTGGAACCTTATTACATCACTTTTGTACCTATTAGCAAGTAGTTGCTTTGTAATAGCAGCAATTGCTCAAGATGAGACAACTCCCAAACTTTTATACTGTATAGCGTCTATTTGTTTTTTGACAGGTGGCATAGGGTTCCTTTGTATTTATATTAAAAGCAAGAAGAAACCGAGAGAATAGAAGTAATACCAAACTGAAAGGTAAATCAATATGGTCAAAGGCAGGGGGGATTGTGAAAATCAGTCGCCCTGCATTTTATACACTTAGCGCTAAAACAGTATGAATATACACCATTTTGAATGAAAAGCAGTAGCAACATGAGGTTAATAAGGGATTATCAAAAAACCGCGCCCCTGTTACGTAACAGGGGCACGGTTTTCGGCACGCTCAGCGCCGCTCCCGCTTTCTGGCCAAGGCGATGCTGGCCAGTACCAGATTCTCCACCGCCATTCCAGCGGTGACCACGATGGACGCGGCCAGGATGATCATGGAAATAACTCGCGCTTTTCTCAGCATGGGTGGGTTCCTCCTTTTCATAGTCGTGAATGGGGGTGTGGATATGATCAGACGTCCTCGTCGTCGAAATCCTCGGCTGATACGTCGATGGCCCTGCCCGCGGCCTTGGCGGCGGCCTGAGACTGGGTGCTCATGAGCTTGAAGAAGTCCCGGCGAATAGCGGCCTCCAGGTTATCGGCTACCTCCGGATTGTCCTTGAGATACTGTTTGGCGGCATCCCGGCCCTGTCCCAGGCGGGTTTCCCCCATGGAGAACCAGGACCCGGACTTCTGTACCAGATCCAGCTTCACTGCCAGGTCCAGCAGCTCTCCCAGCCGGGAGATTCCCTCTCCGTACATGATGTCAAACTCCGCCTCCCTGAACGGAGGAGCCATTTTATTTTTAACCACCTTGGCCCGGGTGCGGTTGCCGATGATCTCGCCGTTGGCCTTCAGACCTTCTACCCGCCTTACGTCGATGCGGACGGAAGCGTAGAACTTCAGAGCCCGGCCGCCGGTGGTGACCTCCGGGTTGCCGTACATGACTCCCACCTTTTCGCGCAGCTGATTGATGAACACGACCACGCAGTTGGTTTTGTTAATGGCTCCGGCCAGCTTCCGCAGGGCTTGGCTCATGAGACGGGCATGGAGGCCCACGAAGCTGTCGCCCATCTCGCCCTCGATTTCCGCCCGGGGCACCAGGGCGGCCACCGAGTCCACCACCACAATGTCCAGCGCGCCGGAGCGCACCAGCGCCTCGGTGATCTCCAGGGCCTGCTCGCCGGTGTCCGGCTGGGAGATGAGCATATCGTCAATGTTGACCCCCAGAGCCCGGGCGTAGGTGGGGTCCAGGGCGTGCTCCGCGTCCACGAAGGCCACCTCTCCCCCGGCCTTCTGGGCCTGGGCCACAATATGGAGGGCAAGGGTGGTCTTACCGGAGGACTCGGGGCCGTAAATCTCGACAATGCGTCCCTTGGGCACGCCGCCGATGCCCAGCGCCAGGTCCAGGGCCAGAGAGCCGGTGGGAATGACCGCCACATTCAGGTTGGTCTGGTCCCCCAGGCGCATGATCGAGCCCTTGCCGTACATCTTCTCGATGTTTTTCATAGCAGTTTGAATGGCTTCCTTTTTATCATTGGCTACTGTGGCGGTTTTAGTTGTTTTCTTCTCCTTTTCGGCCATGGTCTGTCTCCTCTTATGTTAAAAAATTTTATTTCATAGCGTTTGCGGAAGAATCTTTTCCAGCTCGTCCGTGATAGTCGCGATATCCTCCCGGACTCTGTTGTCTCCGGCGAAGAGGTCTGCGAACAGCCGCTCCAGATTCTCCTCGAACCGCTCCGGTAGAAGGCTGCACCGCTCCCGGCACAACTGGACAAGGCGCTTTTCTCCCGGGTGGGTCTGTCTGTTGAGGGCAAAGAGTATGTCGAAGTAGCTCTCCAAAAACGCCGCCGTTCGGTGGCTGACGCTGACCAGGTCCCCCCGGCCCGCCGCCTTGGCGATTTGCCCTGCGTAAGAGGGGAGAGAGCCCCATAGCAGCCTCCGGTTCCGCTCAATGATCCGTTTCCGCAGCAGCGGAGGATAGGGCACGTTAAACCGCGCCTTTGCCGCCGTCAGCCGCCCGTCCCGGTCATGGAGAATCAGGCACGTCTGTAGGTTGTGCCACATGCAGGTGGTATACCCGTTCCGGCTCTGACAGTCCTCCACCACCGAGGCCACATCCCGGACAAAGCCGTCCAGATCCCGGTACAGGATATCAATATCCACGCCGTTTTGCAGTGTGCAGTTGTCCTCGTACTCCCAGAAACAGTTACCGATCTCCATAGCGGAGCAGTATCTGCCCAGCAGCTCCCGCCGGAGTGCCTCGTCCACCGGCGCGGTGCAGTAGAGGTATACGTCATAGTCCGACTTCTCGTCCCAAACCGCCCCTGCCCGGGAGCCGCCCAGGGCAATGGCCTCCACCTCCGGCAGCGCGGCCAAAGCGTCAAGCAGAGCCCCTGCCAGGGCGTCAGGATTGTTGTCAGCCATAATCTTTGCCTCCTTCTCCAGCGGGGTCAGAATTCTAAATCATAGCGCGTCCCGTGGACATACAGTGTGCCGTTTTCCAGTTTGACACACAGCAGGACAGTGTTCTCATCCTGTAGGTCCACATGCCCATTGTTCAGCCACGACGCGAAGGCATCCTTCAGCCTATCCGCAATCCGGCGGTTTTCCTCTTTTTCGATGTATCCCAGGTTGACGCCCTTGCCGTAGGCGGTAAACCATTCGCCCGCGATGGCGGCGGCGGGGTTCTGGGCCAGCTGCCGCATTTTATTGGACAGGGCGTGGGTGATGACGTAAAACGCGCCGTCCTCATAACAGGCGTTGACGGTTCGGACGTAGGGTTTCCCGTTGCTTTCCGTTGCCAGGGCGATGAGGGTATCTCTGCCGAAACGCTCCGTCAGGATTTTTTTCACTTCGTCATTCAGCTTCATAGTAACCTCCACCGCTTTCCTCTCTCAGCGGAAACCGGTAGATACACTTGCGGGTCTCGCCGTCCTCGACCCGCATATCGCTGTCCTCCGGTAGCTCGGCGATCTCCAGCAGCTCCCCGCCCAGCCATTCGCAGGTCTTTCGAGAGAGAACGTTTTCGGGGTTGCACGTGATGATAACATACTCCATACCGTGCCGCTTCGCCAGCTCGAAGAGCAGCAGGCACGCCTTCCCGGCATAATGGCGTCCCCAATAGGGCTCCTCCACCCGGTAGCCGATGTTTCCGCCGTAATAGACGCTCTCGTTATGGCCGATCCGCAGGTCGCAGGTCCCCATCCTGCTCCCTGCCATATCGCAGATGGAGAAATGATAGGCGGGCAACCAGTCCTTTGCCGGGTCGGCCTCCACGGTTTTTTCCAATAGCAGCTGTATCTCTTCGTTTTTCAGAAAACCTGTGTCAAGAAACATATTCGCCTCTCCCGCTGTCAAAGTGAAAACTGGAAAATACACCTGTGGGACTCACCGGTCAAGCGCCGCTGTTCGCTGTCCTCCGGCAGCTCTGCGATCTCCAGCAGCTCCCCGCCCAGCCATTCGCACGTTTTTCGGGATGCCTGATTGTCCGGGGTGCAGGTAATGATCAGGTACTCCATTCCCTGCCGCCTTGCAAGCGCAAAGAGCAGTTGGCAGGCTTTCCCCGCATAGTGCCGCCCCCGGTAGGGCTCGTCGATCTTATAGCCGATATTCCCGGCATAGTAGAGGGCATCGCTGTGTCCCAGCCGCAAATTGCAGCCGCCCACCGGTCTGCCGGTATGGTCCAGAATGTCGAAATGGAACGCCGGGTCCCATTTTCTCTGTGGATCATCTGGATCCAGCTCAATCTGACGGAGAGAAATTTCCGCAGTTTTCAGAAAATTTGTGTCAAGAAACATCGCCATTCCTCTCCGGCGCCGTCCCGTACACCACTCTGCTGATCCCCTGGGCGTCCGGCAGAACGCAGATGTCCGTAAACCCTTCGTCAGCCATCAGACGCTGCACCATATCCGCCTGTCCGATCCCGACCTCAAAGTACATTCTCCCGCTTGCCGTCAGTACAGGCTTCCAGTTTTTTGTAATCATGCGATAGAAATCCAATCCGTCCTCCCCGCCGTCCAGGGCCAGTTGGGGCTCAAAATTCTTCACCGACCGGTCCAGCGTCTCCATATCCGTCCGGGGGATGTAGGGCGGGTTGCAGGCGATGCAGTCAAACGTCCCGATGCCCCTGGGGGGCGGAGCCAGCGCATCCAGGGTCTCCGCCTTGACTCGGTCTGTCAGGCCGCAGCGCCGCACATTCCTGCGGCAGACCCCCAGCGCCGCCTCGGACAGGTCTCCCAGCAGCGCCCGGCAGCCCGGGGTGTTGGCGGCTACCGCCAGTCCGATACAGCCGCTGCCGGTACACAGATCCAGCATTCGGCATCTTTCCATGGACCGAGCGAATTCCATTGCCGCCTCTGCCAGAATCTCTGTGTCCGTCCGGGGGATCAAAACGTTCCGATCAATCTCCAGCGTCAACCCGTAGAACTCCCACTCTCCAATCAGGTAGGCCACCGGCTCGCCATCCAAGTGACGCCGGGCCAGCTCACGGACCGCCGCCTCCGTCTCCGGGGACATATACAGTCCGCCGTCACGGTAAAACTCCGCCCGGCTCTTACCTGCGGCGAAGCAGACCAACTCCCGTGCCTCCAGGTCTGCGCCAGGAAGCCCGGCCCCCCGGAACTGCCGTCGAATGTCCATAAAAATCCCCTGATAGGTGGTCATTCGCGGATTACCAGGCATCCTTGCCTTCCTCCTGGGGTATCACCCGCTTCATGGCCTCAATAGCTACCTCGATCATGGAGTCGTCGGGCTCAAAGGTGGTGAAGTTCTGCATCCACAGGCCGGGCTTGGCGAAGAAGCTGGCCACCGGGTTGTCGTGGCCGCCCACATAGCGGTTGAACTCATATGCGATGCCAGCCACCAGCGGCAGTAGCAGCAGCTGGACCAGCATCCGCAGAAACACGTTTTCCACTGGGAACAGGGCAAATACCACCGTGTTCACCAGAATTGCCACGATAATCACCACCAGCAGAAAGCTGGTGCCGCAGCGGGGATGGTGCTTAGGTTGGACCCGGACGTTCTCCACAGTCAGCTCCAGCCGCTTCTCGTAACAGAAGATGGTCTTGTGCTCCGCTCCGTGGTAGGAGAATACCCGCCGGATGTCCTTCATCCGGGACACAACGATCAAATAGGCCATAAAGATGACAATGCGCAGCGCCGCATCCGCCAGGTTCCGTGCCAGCACGCTGTCCGTGGCCAACTCCACGAAGCTGGCCAGAAAGGTGGGCAGCAGCATGAACAGCCCCACAGCGAAACACACCGCCAGCACCACGGAGAAGCCAATGACTACTTTCTCCATCTTCTCGTTCCCCAACTTTTCATCCAGCCACTTTTCGAATTTAGAGGGTTCGCCCTCGCCCGCGTCCTCTTCTGGGAAGTAGTCAGCGGAGAACATGAGGGCCTTCACGCCCTTAACCATGCTGTCGATAAAGGTGACGCCGCCCCGGAGCAGGGGCCAGCCCAGGACAGGGTATTTGTCCTTGATGAGCGTCAGCGCCTCCTCCTTTACCACCAAGCCCTCCGGTCCCCGGACCACGATGGCCTGCTTCTCCGGTCCCCGCATCAGGATGCCCTCGATAAGGGCCTGGCCGCCGATGGTTGTTCTGAATTGCTTTTCTGCCATTGAGATTCCTTCTTTCTTTGCCGCCGCGCGCCGGCGGCGAAACAGCTTAAAGTAAATGGTAGTATTCCAGGGTTCTGATACTGGAATACCCCGTCAGTGATTGTCCGGCTACTCCGCCGGCAGGGTGATGGTCACCACGCACCCGCTGCCATCGGCGTTGCCGATGGCAAACGTCCCCTCGTGCAGCCGGATGATCTCGTCGCACACCGCCAGCCCGATGCCGCTGCCCCGGGCTTTGGAGGAGCCCTTATAGAATTTCTGCTTCACAAAGGGCAGCTCCGCGCCGGGGATGCCGGGGCCATAGTCCCGGACGGTGATGGTGATGATTCCCTCGCCGGCAGTCACCGCCGCGTCGATCCGCTTGCCCGCGCCGCCGTGCTTGGCCGCGTTGTCCAGTACGTTGCAGAATACCTGTTTGAGCCGCTCCGGGTCGCCGGGGATGGGGGCGAACAGCTCGTCGCAGCTGTCGTAGTGCAGCTCGATGTTGTCCTGTTTGAAGAGCTCCATGTAGGTGTAGATTGTGTCCTCAAATTCCGCCTGAATGTCCACCTGCTCAATGCGCAGCGTAAACCGGCCGTCCTCCATCTTGGAGAAGTCCAGCAGCTCCTCTACC
The DNA here is from genome assembly GCA_910584045.1 of uncultured Oscillospiraceae bacterium. Classification (GTDB taxonomy): domain Bacteria; phylum Bacillota; class Clostridia; order Oscillospirales; family Oscillospiraceae; genus Pelethomonas. Next base: position 121,744 of record CAJTYO010000002.1, read on the forward strand.
ATGTTGGTCAGACGGCGGGACTCCTTTAGGATGATGCCTACGCCCCGCTTGATCTGCTGGGGGTCGTTGTCCTCCAGCAGGGTCTCGCCCCAGCCGTTGATAGCGGTCAGGGGGGTGCGCAGCTCGTGGGAGACCGAGGAGATGAACTCCGATTTGATCTTCTCGCTCTTGCTGATCTGGGAGGACATATTGTTGATAGCGTCAATGAGCTGGCCGATCTCGTCCCGGTAGTGGTTCTCCATCTGGGTGCCGTAGCTGC